>NZ_LADY01000039.1:0-66757 GCF_000961715.1 Roseovarius sp. BRH_c41
ATGGCTCGATAGGCTTGATTTGATCCAGTAATAGCAAGATTGTTACGGACAAACTCAAAAGCATACACAAAACACAATGTCTTGACTTGGAACAAGGCCCAACCGGAGAAAGACGGTTGGGCAATACCTGTCCTCATGACGCCGAGCGGCGTCAGGACAAACAAACGTCCTCAAGTCGCCGATAGGCGATAGGACACCTAATATGTCTCGAGGTTTTTTCCCGGTTTGGTGGTCATAGCACAAGCGAAACACCCGGTCCCATCCCGAACCCGGCCGTTAAGCGCTGTCGCGCCAATGGTACTGCGTCTTAAGACGTGGGAGAGTAGGTCGCTGCCAAACCTGGTAAAAACCTCAAGACATCAAACTGTATCTCTCGACCACGATAAAACGCCCCACATCAAAACAATGCTGGGGCATACTATAGGCCCAACGCGATCAATATCGCCCAAAGCCAAAACAATCGCCCAATTCCACACACGGAAAACAGGCAAAATACTGTCGCGGGATGGAGCAGCCCGGTAGCTCGTCAGGCTCATAACCTGAAGGTCGTAGGTTCAAATCCTACTCCCGCAACCAACAAGAACGTACCGCCACCCTCAGGGGTGGCGTTCTTGTTTGTACCAAGCGCCAAAATCCCTGCCAATGCCCCCACCAGCGTCACGTCTGTCTCACCCCGCTTGATACCAGCGCGCACCTCGATGCGGTCAACGAGACTGCGGATGGATGTCATCGCCTCCTCGCGGGTGTCTTCGCCTGACAGCAGCAGCGCCAGTTCACTGACCTTCTTCCGGTACAGCTCCGCATAATTAGGATGAAAATCCACGACCGGTGAAATTGCCGTCCGTTTCTGCTGGGCGAGAATGTGCGCCTTGCGGTCCTCCAGCTTCGTGAGTTCTGAACGGACGGATTCTGGTGCCCCATCTCCCGAGGTTATGAAGGAGATAAGGCGAGCGATGCCGCGCTCCACGTCCGCCAACTCTTTTGTGAAATCCCGCTGTGTGCTCTGCCGGGCCTTCTTCAGGCGTCCAAGTTCGGCCTTCAGTTCGGTCGTGAACTCAGCGATCAAAGCGTCATTGCCGACAAGGATTCGACGCAAGCCGTCCAGCACGCGGTTCTCGACCTCTGCCGCGGCGATGCCAAAGGCCGCCTCGCAGGTGCCTTTCTCGCGGCGTGCCGCGCAATAGTAGCGATCCTTGCGGGCGATGGTCATATTGCCGCCGCAGCAGCCGCATTTTACCAGTCCAGTGAGCAGGCGTTTCTTTGTTTGACGCTTGTTCCCGGCGTGGCTGGCATACCGTGACTTGAGCGCTTGTGCCTTTTGCCAAGTATCGTCGTCAATGATCCGAAGATCAGGCACATCCGTGGTTATCCAGTCTCCGGCTGGGTTCACTCGCGACCGTCTTTTGCCGCTATCGGGGTCTTTTACGAAGCGTTGCCGGTTCCAGACGAGACGCCCGATATACATCTCGTTGTTAAGGATGCCGTTGCGCCGCTGTCGGCTACCGTGAATCGTCGAGGCATTCCAGTCCCCTCCGCGTGGGCTCGGAAAGCCATCCCGGTTTAACCCGGCTGCGATCTTTCGGGCTGACCGCCCCGAAACATACTCCAAGAAAATACGTGCGATGACTTCGGCTTCCGCGGGTACAATCTCACGTTCCCCAGTAGCGGCAGTGCCATCAGCCAGCAGGCGGCGCACCACACGATAGCCATAGGAATTTCCGCCGCCAGAGAGGCCTTGCTCTACACGACCGCGTAGTCCGCGCCGCGTCTTCTGGGCCAGGTCTTTCAGAAACAGGGCATTCATTGTGCCCTTAAGGCCGATGTGTAACTCGCTGACAACGCCCTCAGCCAGGGTGACGAGCTGAACGTCGGCATACTGCAACCGCTTATAGATCCCGGCGATGTCTTCCTGGTCCCGACTGACCCGGTCGAGCGCCTCAGCTATGACCGTGTCGAACCGCCCCTGACTAGCATCTGCAAGAAGCGCTTGAAGCCCCGGGCGGGTCTTCATCGAGCCGCCGCTGATGGCCGCATCCGTATAGATTTGAACGGTCGTTCCACCCGTTCCTCTGATCTGCTCTTCGCAGATGCGGATTTGGTCCTCGATCGAGGCCGGGTTCTGCAGATCCGTTGAATAGCGTGCGTAGATGGCGGCTCTCATGTGTCTGAGTCCTCATGGTCTGATGGCCGATATTGAAACGGCGCATGCTGTTTACGCAAGCTCTGAAGAGATGCCTGCAATTTGCTGCCTGCTGCGATCTGCTGCGCCTGGATGTAGTGTTTCTCGGTCGTCCGGGGATCGGCGTGGCCCAGAATAGGTGCTGCAATGCCGATATGTTTGGGATCGCTCAGGGCGACGCTGGTCACGGCGCAATCTCGAAACAGATGCGGGTTGATGTGTTTTCCAAAGGCACGTTTGGTTGTGCTGGATATGCCGGACTGCACCGCCCTGCATGTCATTGGCCGACCATAGCGGGTGATCCAGAGCCGATCCGAGATGGCGTGACCCAGAAGCAGGGGGCGAACAACCTCAAGATATCGGTCCAGAAAAGGCGCCAAAATGGCCGGGATGGGCATCTCCACCGGGCGGCGGCCCTTCATCTCAGGACCGCTGAACCGCAAGTCCCGCCCTTCTGAGTGCTTAACGAGATGTCGACCGATCTCGATCATGCTCAGGTTCCGCACGCGCATCGTTGGACAGCTGATCAACAAGCCGACCATCAGCGCATTCCTATAATCTGTAAGGATATCCTTCCTCGGGACCTCTCGCTCGATACTGGTCATGCGTGCAATGGCCCAGTCCAGGATCTCGTCGGCGGGGCGCAGTCGGCTGTGTTTGTCCCGGCTGTCCCTGGCGGTTGCCTCAAGCTTGCCAGTGAGGCGCCGCAACCACGTCCAGTCACCCTCCGGATCGAAGGCCTGCGCTACGATCTTTAATCCTCTTATGTATCCGCAAACTGTCATAGGAGAGACTTGGCTTTGCAGTTCCGAGAGGTAGGAGCGGACGGCCTCACGGGTGATCCTTGATGCCGGCTTTGCCAGGGGATCAAACCCACCGGCCCTGATCCGAGACGTCAGCCAGCGGCCATAATTGTTGCGGCATATGGTTTGGGTCGCCAGAGACCAGTGATGTCCGGGACCCATCGTGCCATCGAGCAGGTCGCCTGGTGCGAGAGCCGCCTCCCAGGCCGCGCGATCGCCGTCCGGCCAGTCTTTGAGCTTCAGTTGCCGACGTGCGGGATCCTCAAGGGGGTGTTTCATGCTGCACCCCCTTTGCGGACCTGCTGGAGCGACGCCTGGTAATGCTCTATCGAGGCTTGTTGTTCAAACTGGGCATAGGCCTTCATGGCCGTTCGCAACTCATTGTTCAGCACATGGCTCAGCGTTACGAAATCCCCGGGCTGAACCAAGCTATGGATCTTGCCGGCAATACTCCGGAAGAGATGGGCGTTAATGTCCAGCCCGATATGCTCCCGGATCGTCACTTTGATCAGGTCAGACAGGCTGTTTGGGGTTTTTGGGCCCCCGTTCTGGGCTGGAAAGAGATATGCTGAAGGGCTGCCCTCCAGCACAGGCCGTGCGGTCGCAAGATAGATCTCGACCAAGGTGTTTACCCTTGGAGGCAGAATGTAATTAAGGGCCTTCTCGTTCTTCACTTCTGTCGCGGGCACATGGATGTGGATCTCGCGCGCGCGGCCACGTCCAATCGGGCGCAGATGCCGGTCGATATGCAGCGCGGAGAGATTGCCGATGCGCATCGGGGCATTCAGCAAGATCTCGATCGCCAGTCCAGCTTGCAGTGTCAAGGCTGCTCTGCGGGGATTGCGCATCTGGTGAGCCTTTTTGACTAGTGCGGCGGGTAGATGCAGGAGCTTGGCCATGTTCTGAGGATCATCGAGCTGAAGCAGCCGCAGACGGTTCTTCTCGCGCAGACCATCCGCATCGCGACCCAGACGCTTCACCAACCCACTGAAGGCCTTCAATTGTGCCACATCGCCTTTCAAATGATGTCGGGCGACTGCCTGAAGGCACACGGCTACGCCCTTGATGGCTTCCGTCGGTTTGTCGTCGAACCGCGCCATCATCCAGCGCAGCGCGCGTTTGACGTTGTCGAAATCAACCAGCACCGCGAGACTGGTGACCTGCTCGATCGGCATGCCCGAGTGCACCAGAGCGGATGCGGCTTCGCGCAGCTGAAACCTGCGATGCTTGATGGTCGCCGGCCGCAGCGGTTTGGCCGGACTGTCGTCATCGAGAAGATCCGGCTTGGCAAGTCGATCAATCCAGCGTGCGACATCTTCTTGGAAACTCAGCGAGAACTGCTCAATAGGAATTGTCCACGGGACTTTCGTCGGCGGCAGGGGGCTCAGTGTTGCCGCGGGCCAGCCAGTGATCTCGTTGCGCATGCGGTTCCAGGCTCGTATTGCGTCAGCCACTTTGCGTCTGGGGTTCACTTGAAAACTTTCCTCGATGAGGGTGGTCAGCAGACCCTGCACCTGAGCATCGCTGACGGCTTCGGGCTCAATGCCGAGGGCGCTGCAGTATCGCGCGAGTTGTGCCAGGCGCCACCGGTCGTGCTGGTCGGGGATCTGGTCAATAAGGGTTTGCCAAGGTAGACTTGGCGAGCGCAGCCAATCGGCTCTAGCGCGGGAACACCCGACCAGTTCAAGGGCCTTGATGGCGTCGCTCTTGATGTTCGACAGGCGCTTGGGCGTGATGTTGTGGACCTTTGGCGCCACCTTGAGCAACCGGGTGTGCAGCCAGTTGATGTTTGCAGGAACACGCTCAGGGGGCCGACCCACCAGACGTGCAACTGTGCGCAGGGCGGACTTCATGTCCCGTAGGCGTGACGGCTTCAGCTCCGCAACAGAGTCCAAGCGCAGGATGGCCTCGCTGAGCATCGGTGTGGTCTCTGCGACAAAGGGGCTGGTGGTCGGGATCTTTGTTGTACTCTGTTGCATCGGGAGGCCTTTCATCTGGTCTGGTTTGGTCACGGGTGGTCTCGGGTGGACAACAGGTCCGTTTCGGGAAAGAGTAGCACAATAATCCCAGCTGGATTGTGCGGGCACGCTGTCCCGACATTCCCGTAAGGCGTTGACAGATAACGACAATGCTGGACAAATGTGGTCATCGGCTCATCCGGTCGATAACGAAGGCGTCGAGGTCGCGATGACGGATCCGCCACTGACCTCCAAGCTTCGCCGCAGGCAAATCACCAGCCTCAATCCAGCGCCGAACTGTCTTGTCAGAGACCCCGCAGAACGCCGCGACTTCCATGATGTCGAGCAGCGGCTCGCGCTTGAAGTTGGGTTTACTCGGCATGATCGTCCCCTTCGCTTGACAGAGGAGCCTGATGCTCCTCGCCCGATTGGGGAGTGGCTGCTAAAGCCTCAACGGCAGCTGCACGTGCCAACAGCCGGACCAGCCCACGCAGTGTCTCATCTGCGCGATCTGTGCTCTGTTGGTGTGAAACTTCCCGGCGCATCGGCCACTCCATGTTTTTGCTCGTCGTGGAGCAAATTTATGGCGTGACGTCCTCGTGGTCGCGGATAGACGATTTTCCGTTTTGGAAAATTGCCTATATTGCCTATCTAGGGGTCATCTGATTGTGAACCGAATAGTTCTGAGAAGCGCCTTCCGATGCGATCGATCTTCTTCTTTCGATCCTCTATGTCTCGCAATCGATCCTTTAGAGACTTGTATGATGCTCCCGTTGGTTGTGGCACGCCCGGAAGACAGAACACTTCATTGGCGACGTACATAAATGGCGTCGGCGGCGGGAACCCTTCAATTCCTTCCTCGATTTTAGGCTCCTCCCCGGTCGAACGGCGCCACCAGTAAACAAAAAACTCCACCAGGTACTCTCGAGATGTATCCACCAGAAAGGGTTCATCGCGTGGCTTGGTCGTCAGGTTTTGGACCAGAGCCTCCAGGCCGCTCCGAAGGTCATCCAGAGCGAAAAAATCGTCATTCAAAGGGTTTCCTCTCAAGGCATGCTCGACAATCAGTGTCAGTCCGGCCTCGTCTGCTTCTTGCAGCGCGGCAAGGAGTTTTTGCGTTCTCTCGGAGATCCGACGAAGCTTGGTGACTTGACCCTTGTTTACAAAGCCGCGCAAAAACTCGGCCTTTCTCTTGTAAGCGGCAAGGATCGGTTTGAGTTTTTGCCAACTCTCGGCGTCAATCTCCGGCGCCGCCTCTTTGAAGTGTTTCCTGAGGCCGCTTTGAACACGGCTTTGAAACTCTTGAGTCAAGCTGGGGAATACGTCTTGTGTCATATCAATTATACCTAGTGAACTTGGGCGTCGGGGAGAAGCCATGACTGGTCGAGGTGCTACAGCCTATTGTAACAATACCGCCTCCACTGTAATGTCATACCTGCATCAAGAGTGGGCGCTGAGCCTGCACCAACCTGCTGACCCAGCAAGGTGGTTCCCCTCTAGGGAGATGCGGCCGAAGATTAGGCAACGAAAGGGTCTCCCATGAGACACGCCATTCAATACAAGACTCGTGTCGCTAGGATGCGCACGATGCCGATCTTTGGTCTTTCTGTTAATTTTGCAGGAGGCGAAGACACATGGCACAGAACCATCCCCCGAGATTTGATCAGACCACGCGAACCTTATTCCTGAGGCTGACGATTGCGCGTGCGATGACGCCACGCATGCAGAAACGGCTTTATGCCCTACGCGAGCTTGAACGCCTGCTTGCCATCGCGGCCGACGGTCATCAACTTGGCGTGCGCGGCTTTCTTCTGAACTCTCTTGGGAAAGATTACCCCGTCAGCAAGAGGGCTATGGATCTCGAGCTACGCGGGTACGGACCTCAGCGCTTGGTCGAGGCCGCCGAACAGATAGAACTCAAACTCTGGGTGCAGCCTCATGCGCATCGCAAGGGCTAGCTACAGTGGCGCGGTCGGCGCAAGAAGAAGTGAGAAAACGATGAGACTACGAGACCTTTGGTGCGAGCAGGATGGGCCCGCGCAGCCAATCGATGAGGGCGTCTGGACACGCCAGAGAGATCGAGCGGAGATGAGAAGCATCAAGAAGAGTCTGCGGGCGCTCCGCAAATCACATGCAATGCAGACCCGACTGCACGGTGGTGCTGCGCGGGAGCGATGAACTGCGTACCAAAAAAACTAAATACAAAGGGTCTCGGAGAGTGTCCGGTCTCCTGTGTAAGCAGATGATTGCGGCGCACTGCGTGCTTGAATGCTGGTCAAGGAACCCGATCAGCAAGTGCAAATAGTAGCTTAATTTACGCCAGATCCTGTCGAACTAATGGGGAGTAGCTCAGGTTGAGCGTTTTGGCGGTGGCCCGCCTCGCGGCACGAACGGCTGCTTCTGCGGCACGTCAGCCAGTAACGCCAATCAGGCCGTGTTCTTCGACCTTGACGCTGCCGACTCTGTCGATCTGCTGGCCGCCGCCGATGCCACAATCTTTGCCGAGGTGGACGCAACGCCGAAGATCATCCGCTCTCTCGCCATCAACAAGTCGCCCGCGCTTCTCGCCGTACCCAACCCGAGCCCCCTGCACATCCAGCGTGCAGAGGTCATCGCGCAGTCGCCTGATTTCAGAAGCCGCGTGTGCAAGGCGCTGGCCGCGCGCTTCCCAAAGGATCCAGCAGCCCCACTGACCCCAGTTGAAAAGCAGATCTTCGGCGGGTTCTACAGCCACGCTGACAAAGCCCTGCTGACTGAGTTCCAGCGCGCGGACTGGCGGCGGCGTCAGGAGATTACTGCGAGCCTCACCGACGCGCGCCTGCTCCAGCTGGGTCGACGTCTTGTCGCGTTCCATGCACCTGCGCTGCTCTCTCCGGAAGAGCATGGCCAATTCGACGCGTGGCTTCGTGAGCGCAGGTCTGCGCCCAATGCGCCGGACACCGAATGGACGGGCTTGGCGAAAGCGCGGGATGCTCTGGGTGAATTGCGCGCAAAGGCAGGGGTTGATCAGGGATTGGTCGTGGAAATTGAAGCTTATCTGCAACATTTCGAACCTTGAGCGCTCTCGGGCAGAGCCGGCTTCCCGGGCAGCGCGTGGTCGTAAGGTGCAGGCAAGGCGTGATTTTCAGGATGTTGGAACAAGGCTGAAGTTGTGCCTATAGTTTCCTACTGAATAAATATGGTATGTGCCGCGCTCGGGCATAATCAGACCCCCACGGCAGAGCGGAACATCTGCTGTTGGAAAAAATATAATTTCTGGAAGGACGACACTGCATGGCGAGGTTTAATCCACATCATAACAACAGCAAACTCTATCCCGCGATGCGCGAGTTTGCGGCGGAATGTCTGTTGCGCGATGGATCACTGTTGCAGCCTGGGCTAACGCTCTGGACGTCCGAGAACCTGGAAGAGCTTGATCGTTCATTCGTCCAGAACCCAGATGCAGGTGACGGCACATACTATGTCAAACTTGGGCAGCAGGTTGGGGCTGGCTCGCCTGATAGTCGCAAACTCATGGCCGAGCTGCACTGGCTGCTGTTCGTTTTCCCCAGCGACATGAATGCCTCGACGAAAGTCGAGCGGATCAAAGAGATGTGGGCTTGGTCCGGCGAAGACCTGCCCGATGACGTCGCTTTCCTGAATCATAACATTCTCGAAGGTCTCGGCCATACGGGGCAGGCCTACAAGAACCACAGATGGCGCGAATTGAGCTTTCTGATCGGAGCGCTTCAGCTCTGGAAGAAGCTGCCGCCGGATCAACGCGAGGAAAATCTCGCGCAGTCAAACCGGTTCACCGCGTTCCTTGACGCCGCGCCGGGGGTAGAAGGGCGGCAATTGCGCCATATCCTGCCGCATCTTCTGTTTCCTGACGAATTTGAGCGCATTTCCAGCCCGCGTCACAAGCGAGAAATCCTTGAAGGCTTCGGCGTGGTCACCCGTCGGGATGCCAACAAGATGGACACGGCCTCACTCGATGCAGCCATTGAGGAGCTGCGAAAGAAGCTCGACTCTGAGCATGGCCGGGCGATCGACTTCTATGAGCCAGATATTGAAAGCAAGTGGCGGGACCGCGGGGCGACCTATCTGGTCAGTTGGAACCCCGCAAAGTGGGACTGGCAGTCCTTCGCGGAAGACCGCGCTACCACGGTTGCGGGCGAGACTGTCACGCATCCCTGGCGGACCAGCTCGAAGAAACCGAAGGTTGATGACCGGGTATACCTCCTCCGAACGGGGCAGGATCCACGCGGGGTGATCGCCCGCGGCAGGGTGGCTAAAGCGCCTTACCCCGACACCCATTGGGACAAGGCGCGCGCGGAAGCTGGCGAAACTGCTGATTTCATCGATGTTGAATTCGAGGATATCCGAGATCCAGCGCAGGATGCCTTCGTGCCGTTGGACATGTTGACCAGCAAGATCGCGGGTCAGGACTGGACCCCGCAATCCTCGGGTATCCTGATCAAACCTGCTGCGGCCCGAGCTTTGGCACGCCTATGGGAAGCGGCCGAACCGGCCGAGACGGTTATCGAGACAACAGCTAGGGTTGGCGCAGCTATGGCACAAAATCTCATTCTCTATGGCCCGCCCGGCACTGGAAAAACCTACAGCACGACAGCCGAAGCCGTCCGCCTGTGTGGTGAGCCGGTGCCAGCTGACCGCGGCGCGTTGATGGATGTGTATCAGCGCCTGTTGGCGGCGGGGCGGATCGAATTTGTGACCTTTCACCAGTCAATGGCCTATGAGGATTTCGTCGAGGGTCGGCAACCTATGACTGGGGCCGACGATGGAGAGAGCACGGCTTCAGCCGGGTTCAGGCTCGAAGCCGTGCCCGGAACATTTCGACGTATCGCAAAGCGGGCTGAGACCAGTCGAGGGCGCGCATCAACTGCAGACAGTGTCCAGATCGCCGGACGGCAGGTGTTCAAAATGTCGATCGGCGAGGCGAACAATCCAGAGGATGCCCATCTATTCGAGGATGCGATCAAGGGCGGGTACGCGGTGCTCGGATTTGAGGATATCGACTGGAGCGACGAAAAATATGCCAGCCGGGAGGCCATTCTTGATGCTTGCAAGGCGAACAGTGCGCAGAGCGGTGAGATCGATGGCCGTTCCGGCGCAGTTCAGATGCCGTTTCGGTTTCGTAACTGGATCCGCACCGGCGACGTCGTCATCGTGTCGAAGGGCAATTCTAAGTTTCGTGCGATCGGCCTGTTCACAGGCGGATACGAGTTCGCGCCGCGACCGGAAGGTGACTATGCCCATCGTCGCGCGGTTCAGTGGCTCTGGGTGGATTGCGAGGGTGTCCCGATCGATGAAATCTACTCGCGCCGGTTCATGCAGCAATCGATCTATCTACTCTATGACAGCGAACTGAACGTGCCAGCTCTCGAACGCTACATGAACAGCCAGCACGTCGAAGGGCCAGCTGATCCAGAACCCTTCGTCCTGATCATCGACGAGATCAACCGCGCCAATATCTCGAAGGTCTTCGGGGAGTTGATCACGCTGCTGGAACCCGACAAGCGACTCGGTGAGCCGAACCAGATCAAGGTGCGTTTGCCGTATTCGGGGGATGAATTTGGGGTTCCATCGAACCTGCACATCCTCGGCACGATGAACACAGCCGACCGGTCGATTGCGCTGCTGGACATGGCATTGCGGCGGCGTTTCATATTCCACGAGTTGATGCCCAAACCTTCAGTTCTCAAGGATGCGGCGAAGCGCACCGGGATCGACCTGCCGCTCTTACTGACCACGATCAATGATCGCATCGAGTACCTCTACGACCGCGAGCACCAGATCGGGCACGCCTATTTCACCGGCTGCGCAACACCCGCCGATGTCGACGAGGTCATGCGCCACAAGGTGATCCCGCTTCTGGCCGAATATTTCTTCGAGGATTGGGCCAAGATCGCTGCTGTGCTGGGCGATCTGGAAACGCATGACCACGACATCAGCGGCGGGTTTCTGAACCGCTCGGCGCTCAAAGCACCGCCGGGGCTCGATAATGGTGAGGCTCTGCCCCGGTTTCGTTGGTCGGTTCGCAGCGTGGATCAGGGTTTCGATTATGCGCGGCTGCTGGCACAATGATCCGGCGCACCCTGCGTGAATGGCAGCGCATCGGCTACGGGAACGATGATGAGGATTCGATCCCCGAGGTGCTGGCCGACAGGATCGCGACCATCGCGCAGCGGTCTGCCTTCGCGGGCCGTGGAGGTGAAGGCGTGCTGGAGCACGGCCGCAAGAGCCTGCGCGCCCGTGGCGTGGTGGGTGTCATCGCAGCGCAGGGGTGCCAGCTCGAGATTTTGCCGAAGATCGAAGGGCCAGGTGAACGCAAACCCCATGACACCGACCTGCGCACACGGCTCATCCACATGCTGGGGGTCGTGCACCACCTGCCCATCGATGCGGGGTCCATGGCGCAGCTTGGCTGGCAACGGGACACCGTATTGGAATTGCTGATCCGGCTGTTCTGTAGACGGCTTGCGGATGCTGTGCGCCAAGGCATGCCCCGGCGATATCTGGAGCATGACGATGACCTGCCTTCGCTGCGCGGGCGGCTGGACGTCACGCGGCAATTCTCGCGACACGCCGTTGCGCCCCAAAAGCTGGCTTGCCGTTTCGATGACCTATCCCCTGATATCGCACTGAACCGAGTGATGCGCGCTGCCATCACACGCCTGCAGCGCCTGGCTCAAGCACCAGACAATCAGCAGACGCTGCGCGAGCTCAGCTTCGCCTATGCCGATGTTACCGATGTGCCGGTCAAGGCTTTGCGCTGGGACCTGATCACGCTTGATCGAACCAATCAACGCTGGCGCGATCTTGTGTCCTTCGCACGGCTGTTCCTGTCGGACCGGCATCAGCAGACCAGCGCAGGATCGGTCGATGGTCACGCGCTGCTCTTCGAGATGAACACCCTGTTCGAAAACTATGTCGCCCGTCTGTTGCCCCGCGCATTAGCCGGCAGTGGTCTGCGGGTCGTAGCACAAGGCGGCCATCGAGACTGTCTGTTCGAAGGAGAGGCAGGCCGATTTCGGACGAAGCCCGATGTGATCATCCGGCAGGGTGAGCGGGTTGTGATGGTCATCGACACCAAATGGAAGCGGATGACCCCGCAGATCGACGATCCGAAACAGGGTGTCAGCCAAGGGGATGTCTATCAGCTGATGGCCTACAGCCAGCTTTACAATTGCCCGAATGTCATGCTGCTTTATCCACACCATGGTGAACTACCGCCCGATCCGATCTGCACGCTCTATGCAATCGGGGCGAAAGATTCCGAGGCGATCCTGTCCGTGGCGACATTGAACGTGACCGGCCCGTCGAGCAAACACGTGAAGGATTTGAAGTGCTTGACGAAGCAATGCCTTTCCCAATTCATGCCCGCGTGACCCATGCCCGGCCGTCCTGCCATGAACACCCGCACTTGCAGGGTTCATCGAGCCTTATAGAGAAGCTTCGCGCTGCTGCTGATTGTCCTCGGATCTATCTCCGGCTCGTGCCATTTGTCTGCAACGGCCATCCATCGCTCGATCTGCGCCTGAAGCTTGGGTTCGTTTGCATATAGGTGAAACGTATAGAGGCGGTTGACGATGTCGCGCATCAGCGAGCGCATTTCATCTTCATCGATGCGCGAGACTTCGGTCCATGAGATGCGGCGACCATCGGCATCCAGAACAAAGACGTCCGAATAGTCACCGGTCCGGGTGATGGGGGTCAGGCCGGCATGCAGCGCTTCCAGCTGCGTGTTGCGCACGCAAAGCACGGCCATGATCTTGGCCAGCTTTGTTGCAATGCGCCTCTCGTCGTGTTTCATGTGGCCAGAATAGTGCGCGCTGGGCCGTCCGGCTAAGACGATTTTGATGTGTCGAGTGTTGATTTTTGTGTCGGAGTGACCCATTCTTCTATTTAGCGCTGACCATTCTGAAATATGATAATCTTATGAAAAGTCGGCGGAATTATTGAAGCCAGTGGGGCAAGGCGTTTCGAAAAACTGGTTCAAATTCTCACAGAATTCAACACTCCTCAGCCATGAACGCCCGCGTCATGGGTAAGTGAGGCAGGATCAGTTCACTGGGAAAAGTCTGGACGGTGATCAGCCGTAGGTCAACTAGATGATACATGGGTGGCAGCGGCCAACAGTTTAGCACAGCCCATGGGACGTCTTACAAGGCCAGCCTGGACGGGGTTTTGTGTCATGGATGTCCCAGGCATGCCCGACGTGGGTGCCGATCCCGCGAGGCGTTCGCCTTTTCACAATTCAAATCAAAGCAAGGAATAGTGCAGCCGCAATCTTCGCGGGAAACGATGTGCCGTTCAGCGTTGTCCCGTGGCTGCAAAACTGATTAAGTCCTTGAGTAACGACGACGATAGAGTTCTTCCCTTAATTTGGGGGCATGCATCAAGGTTGTGACGGTTTGGATAAACGATCCCTGAGCGAGCGTGACATTTGCACGAAGTTTATCACGCCGGCCCTGCGTGCCGCCGGGTGGGACGAGATGACCCAGCTTCGCGAAGAGGTCAGCTTTACCAAGGGACGGATCATCGTGCGCGGCAGGCTGGTGAGCCGGGGTAAGGGCAAGCGGGCTGATTACATCCTGTCGGTAAAGCCGAACATCCCGTTGGCGATTATTGAAGCCAAAGAGAACAAAGAGGCAGTTGGGGCTGGGCTGCAACAGGCTCTGGACTATGCTGAAACCTTGGACATCCCGTTTGTGTTTTCGTCGAACGGCGATGGCTTTGTTTTCCATGATCGAACTGGTGCCAGCCCGACACCCGAGGTCACACTGACGCTGGATCAGTTCCCGTCGCCTGCCGAGTTGTGGGCGCGGTATCAGGCGGCAAAGGGGCTGTCGGACGTGGCTGCGGCGGTGGCTCTGCAAGATTATTTCGACGATGGCAGCGGCAAGACCCCGCGCTACTATCAGGTGAACGCCGTCAACTCTGCGATTGAGGCCATCGCTAAGGGCCAGGACCGCGTGCTGCTGGTGATGGCTACCGGCACCGGCAAAACCTACACGGCGTTCCAGATCATCTGGCGCCTTTGGAAGGCGGGTCAGAAGAAGCGCATCCTGTTTCTGGCGGACCGGAATGTGCTGATTGACCAGACCATGGTGAACGACTTCCGGCCCTTCGCGGGCAATATGGCAAAGCTGTCGACCCAGTCCAAGACCATTGAGCGGGCTGATGGCACATCAACCGATCTGACGCTGGCCTTGGATAAGAAGCGGCGTATCGACACATCCTATGAGATTTACCTCGGACTCTATCAGGCCATCACCGGCCCCGATGAAAGTCAGAAGCTCTACCGCGAGTTCTCACCAGACTTTTTCGATCTGATTGTGATTGACGAGTGCCATCGGGGCAGCGCCGCCGACGATTCCGCTTGGCGCGAAATTCTGGCGCATTTCTCAACGGCGACGCAGATCGGTCTGACGGCCACGCCAAAGGAAACCGAATACGCTTCGAACATCGATTATTTCGGCGCGCCGGTTTACAGTTATTCGCTCAAGCAGGGCATCCGCGACGGCTTCCTTGCACCCTACAAGGTGATCAAGGTTCACATTGACCGCGATGTGCAGGGCTATCGGCCCGTCCAAGGTCAGTTGGATCGCGACGGTGAAGAAGTTGAAGATCGCATCTACAACACCAAAGATTTCGACCGGACATTGGTGCTCGACGATCGCACCAAACTGGTGGCCCAGAAGATCACGGAGTTCCTCAAACAAAGCGGCGACAGGATGGCCAAGACCATCGTCTTTTGTGTCGATCAGGAGCACGCCGCCCGCATGCGTCAGGCGCTGATCAATGAGAATGCCGATTTGGTGGCGCAGAACCATCGCTATGTCATGCGGATCACGGGCAATGACAAAGACGGCCTCGATCAGCTTGGGAACTTCATCGACCCCGAGGCCGCCTATCCGGTAATCGTGACGACCTCGCGCCTTTTGTCCACCGGAGTTGATGCCCAGACATGCCGGCTGATCGTGTTGGACCGCGAAGTGGGGTCGATGACCGAATTTAAGCAAATCGTCGGTCGCGGCACCCGGGTGCATGAAGACACGCAGAAGCTTTACTTCACCGTGATGGATTTTCGCGGATCAACCAGCCATTTCGCCGATCCTGACTTCGACGGTGAGCCGGTGCAGATCTATGAACCCGGTGCGAATGATCCCGTCACGCCACCCGATGATGCGCCGCAAACGGGCGAGGATGGCCAGCCTCTTGCCCCCACGCCCGGCGATGATGAAACGGTGCTGACCAATCCGGATGATCCGATGGGGGCGGCCATGAGTGGTAACCCCAGCCGCAAGATTTATGTCGACGGCGTTGGCGCGTTGATCGTGGCGGAACGTGTCGAATATCTAGATGAAAGCGGAAAACTGGTCACCGAGTCATTGCGGGACTACACCCGCAAGGCCTTGCAAAAGCAATTCGTCAGCCTCGATGCTTTCCTGAAGCGCTGGAACAGTGAGCAGCGCAAAGCGGCGGTGGTTGAGGAATTGGAAGCCGAAGGCTTGCCGCTGGATATGATCGCCGCCGAACTTGGCCGCGACCTCGATCCCTTTGACCTGATCTGCCACATCGCCTTTGACGCCAAACCGCTGACCCGCCAAGAACGTGCGGATAACGTCAAGAAGCGCGATGTCTTCACCAAATTCGGCCCCCAGGCCCGCGCCGTCCTCGAAGCGCTTCTGGCCAAATACGCCGATGAAGGGGTATTGAACCTCGACGACCTCGGCGTGCTGAAAATCTCCCCCTTCAGCGGCATGGGAAGCGTGGTTGAACTCATCCGCGCTTTCGGGGGAAAACCGGAATTCGAACAGGCCGTCCGTGACCTGCAATCTGCCATTTACGAAGAAAGCGCCTAACAAATGTCCGTCCGCACCCTCGTCAAATCCATCCAAGACATCATGCGCAAGGACACTGGGGTTGATGGTGATGCGCAGCGCATCAGCCAGCTGTGCTGGATGTTCTTCCTGAAAATCATCGACGATCAGGATCAGGAACTGGAGCTGACCAAAGACAATTACACCTCGCCTATCCCGCCTGATCTGCAATGGCGCGCTTGGGCGGCCGACCCCGAAGGCATCACCGGCGATGCGCTGTTGGATTTCGTCAACCTGAACCTGTTCCCGAAACTCAAGTCCCTGCCGCCCGCCGCTGGCCCCCGTGCCAAGGTCGTGCGCGATGTATTTGAGGACGCGAACAATTACATGAAGAAAGGGACCCTCCTTCGCCAAGTTATCAACAAGATCAACGAGGTCGATTTCAACAACCTGACCGAACGCCAGCACTTTGGCGACATCTACGAGCAGATTCTGAACGACCTGCAGAACGCCGGTAACGCGGGCGAATACTACACCCCCCGCGCCGTCACCGCCTTTATGGTCCAGCAGATCGACCCTAAGCCGGGCGAGACCCTGTTCGACCCCGCCTGCGGCACTGGTGGTTTTTTGACCTGCGCCATGCGCCACATGCGCGACGCTTACGTCAAGCGCCCCGAACATGAGGCGCTGATGCAGGCCTCGCTTCGCGCGGTGGAAAAGAAGCCGCTGCCCCACATGCTGTGCGTCACCAACATGCTGCTGAACGGGGTCGAGGAGCCGAACTTCGTCCGCCACGACAACACCCTTGCGCGTCCGCTGGTCAGCTGGACCAAGGATGAACGTGTCGACATCGTCCTGACCAACCCCCCCTTCGGCGGAAAAGAAGAGGATGGGATCGAATCCAACTTCCCCACATTCCGGACCCGCGAAACCGCCGATCTGTTCCTCGCCTTGATCATCCGCCTGCTCAAGCCCGGTGGCCGCGCCGCCGTGGTGCTGCCAGACGGCTCGCTATTCGGCGAGGGGATCAAGACCCGGCTCAAGGAACACCTGATGGAGGAATGCAACCTGCACACCATCGTGCGGCTGCCCAACTCGGTCTTCAAACCCTATGCCTCTATCGGCACCAACTTGCTATTCTTTGAAAAGGGCACGCCCACCCGCGACATCTGGTATTGGGAACACCGCGTGCCCGAGGGGCAAAAGGCCTATTCGATGACCAAACCGATCCGGCTGGATCACCTGAATGACTGCGCCGCATGGTGGGGCGGGGCCGCGCGGGCTGGCAGGGTGGAAGGCCCGCAGGCGTGGAAGGTGACGGCGGAGGAGGTCAAGGCCCGCAGCTATAACCTTGATATCAAGAACCCCCATACTGTCGCCGAGGATCATGGCGACCCCGAAACCCTGCTGGCTGATTTGGCAAAGGCCGAGGCACAGGTGACGTCCCTGCGCGATCAGCTGAAGGCGATCCTGACCGAGGCGTTGGTGCGATGAAGGACACCCCCCTAACCGCCGCCCGCCTGCTGGCGCTGTATGATCAGGTGGCCGGGGCCGAGGACGCCATCCCCCGCCTGCGCCGCTTTGTGCTGGACCTTGCAGTGCGGGGCAAACTGGTGCCGCAGGATGCAGGGGAACACGTGCCTGCGGAACGGGTAGCCGCGCCAAAAGGGGCGACGCCGTATGATCTGCCGAGTAACTGGCGCTGGATGCAGATCGGCGATCAGTTGGACCTTCTGAACGGAATGGCATTCAAGCCAACCGACTGGAAAACAACCGGTCTTCGCATTGTTCGCATTCAGAATTTGAACAACGAGAGCGCACCGTTCAATTTTTGCGACCCTGAGATGGCCCGAGATCGCTCCATCATCGATGATGGTTCATTCTTGATCAGTTGGTCGGGGACCCCCGGCACGTCCTTCGGAGCATTCATCTGGAATCGCGGGCGCGCGGTGTTGAACCAGCATATCTTCCGCTGTGACTTCAAAACACCGGCATTTGATCAGGCCTATCTTCGTCTGGCTATCAACGGGCGCTTGGACGAGATGATCGCGAAAGCCCACGGCGGTGTTGGACTTCAGCATATTACCAAAGGGAAGTTGGAAAGCATGCTGATCGCCCTCCCACCCCTCGCCGAGCAGCGGCGGATTGTGGGGCGGGTGGAGGAGCTTATGGCGCTGTGTGATCAGTTGCAGGCGGCGCGGGCGGGGGAAAGGGCGGTGCGCGACCGTCTGACCACCGCCACCCTGTCGCGCCTGACCGACCCCGATCAGTCTGCCGAAGCCGCCCCCCAAAACGCCCGCTTCGCCCTGCACTCCCTGCCCACCCTCACCACCCACCCCGCCCAAATCAAAACCCTCCGCCAAACCATCCTGAACCTCGCCGTGCGAGGAAAGTTGGTGGAGCAAGACCCGACCGACGAACCGGCGGCGGAGTTGTTGAAGCGGATTGCTATAGAGCGGAACGTCGCCGCTAAGGCGAAGAAGGTGCGGCGAAACGGTGTGCAAGAGGTATCAAGCCTGAGTTCCGATGTGCCGCTTCCAGATGGCTGGCTTTGGACCGATGTTGATGAAATTGCCCTTTCAATGAGGTATGGCACATCCACCAAATGCGAATATGCGACGAAGGGTGTCCCAGTCCTACGAATTCCCAACGTTTCTGGCGGACAGATTTCGTTGGCTGATATGAAGTTCGGCCCGCTATCACCATCTGAGATTTCAGATTTGGCGTTGTCGGCTGGCGACATCCTGATGATCCGCTCAAATGGCAGTCTTGATATCGTCGGGCGCTCTGCGGTTGTGACACCAGAAGCTACTGGGATGGCTTTCGCCGGTTATTTGGTGAGACTCCGTCTAAGCTCGGCAAATCTGAGCGCGACTTACTTGTGGTTGGTTTTGAATTCATCCGACATTCGGAATCAAATTGAAAAGCCAATCCGCTCCGCAGTTGGCTTGAAAAACGTCAACCTCACAGAGTTTGGCGCATTGACCATCCCCCTCCCACCCCTAGCCGAACAACACCGCATCGTGGCCCGCGTCGATGCCCTGATGGCGCTTTGCGATCAGCTGGAATCCAGCCTCACCACCGCCACCACCACCCGCTCCCGCCTGCTCGAAGCCCTCTTGCACGAGGCATTAAACGGGGCGCTTGGCGCTCAAGCCGAGGCCGCCGCATGACAGCACCTCCTTGCCTTGATACGGTTTTTCCGTTCCGCTTGTGACCATCATTTGAAGAAAGACTTTGCCTAGCCATGCTGACCCCAACAGACCGACTGACGACAAAAGTTCTGGATGCCGCGCGGCGAAAGCTGTTGGAAACCGGCACCCGAAACCGGTTAATCCACGTTAACCGCGCGAACCAGCGGGCCAATACGCTGAACATCATCAACGAGCGGTCGGATGATACCTTTGGCATCCTACGCGATCAGGCCAAGCGGATGCGGTTCAAGCCAACGGGCAAGGATCGCAAGCCCGGCGAAGATGAAGAGGCCAGCCAGTTCACCCTGTTGCCGATGGAGATGGAGGGGGCGGGTTCCGCAGGCCCCGAGCGGTTCACCGACCAGTTCCTTGAAACCCCGCTTGGCCCCGAAGCGCAGGCCCGCCGATTGTTGCGGCTGGCCTCTGACGCCCGCACCGCCGAAGAAGAGCAGGGTTTGAACATCCTTTACCTTGCCATCGGGTTCCTGAAATGGCGTGAAAGCAGCAGTTCGGATGTGTGGCGGGAGGCCCCTTTGGTGCTGCTGCCGGTGGAATTGGTGCGCAATGAGCGGACCTCGACCTATGACATCCGCGCGCGGGAGGATGACATCACCACCAACCTGCCACTGCAAGAACGGTTGCGCACCGATTTCGGTATTGTGCTGCCCGAGATTGACGAGGCCGAAGGTTGGACGCCGTCAGGGTATTTTGCCCAAGTGGCGGATGCGGTGTCGGGCCAACCGGGGTGGACGGTTGATGCCGATGGGATGCAGCTTGGGTTTTTCTCCTTCGCCAAGCTGTTGATGCACCGGGATTTGGACCCTGCTGCATGGCCGGACGGCGGGCTGACGGAAAGTGCGCTGCTGGGGGGGCTTTTGGCTGAAGGGTTCGATGGGGGCACGTCGATTTTCGGGCCAGAGGACAAGCTGGATGTGCTGCTGGACCCGGCGGATATCATTCAGGTGGTCGATGCGGATGCGTCGCAAACCAAGGTGATCGAAGAGGTGCGGCGGGGGGCGAACCTTGTGGTTCAGGGGCCGCCGGGAACTGGCAAATCGCAGACCATCACCAACCTGATCGCCGCCGCCGCGCATGACGGCAAAACGGTGCTGTTCGTGGCCGAAAAGATGGCGGCGTTGTCGGTTGTGCATCACCGGCTGGTGAAGGCGGGTCTGCGCGATGTCTGTCTGGAACTGCATTCGCGCAGTGCAAACAAAAAGGCGCTGGCGCAAGAGCTTGGCCGGACGTTGAGCGCCAGTGCGGCGGCAGTGCCTGGGGTGTCCGATGCCTCGGATCTGCGTCAGAACCGGGACAAGTTGAACAGGATTTCAGACCTGCTGCACAAGCCCGTGGGCGCATCGGGTGACACGCCATTCCGGGCCATGTCCGAGATTATTGGCCTGATTGGGAAGGGCGCGCAGCCGCCATCCATCCCCCTGGAAGGGCTTGAACGGCTGGGTGCGCCCGAGCGTCAGGCCGCACTGGCGGCCATCGCCCGGTTTGTCGAGGCGCTGAGGGATGTTGGCGCGCCAGATAGCCATCCCTATCGCGGTGTCTCCAACTACGACCTTCAGCCAACCGATCTGTCGCGCTTGGGCGGTGAACTAGCCGCCGCAAGCACCGCGCTGACACATCTTTCGGCAGAGGCGGCGCGCCTTGCACCAACCCTGCTGCGGCCTGCGCCTTTGTCACTGACGGATGCCACGGCACTGGTGGCTAGTTTGGACATCTTGTCCTCCGCCCCTGAGCATGCACAGCTTTTCGTCACACAAAGTTTGCTTGATCGCGTCGACCAGCCCCGCCTGAGTGAGGCTTTGACGTCGGGTATCGAATGGGCAGAGGCGCGCCATGAGGCCGAAGGCCGGTTTGCGGCAACTGCGTGGTCGGCGGAGGTTGCATCGCTGCGGACCGCCATTGCAGGTGGGCAATCATCCTTCTTTGCGCGAATTTTCGGGCCATACCGCAAGGCATCGGCCGTTCTGGCAGGGCTGTTGTCGGGGCCGCTTCCTAAGCCCGCCGCGGAGCGTTTGGCGCTCGTTGACCAACTGGTTGACGTGCAGGCTCGCAGGCAGCGCCTTGCCGATGAGGAGGCGTGGCTGCAATCGGCTTTGGGCGAGAATTGGCGTGGTGAGCGCACGGACTTTGCCGGGATCAAGACGACCTCAACCTGGCTTGCAACGGCAAAGGCGGCCGGTTTTGGCTCGGCGCCCGACCTTCTCGCCGCTCTGACGAAAATCCAAGCGCCATCGCAAGCGGCGCTTACCTTGGCCACACTGGCGCGGGACGCGCAAGAAAAGGCGGAAAAACCGATTGCCCGGTTGGGGCTTGATCTTGAACAGGCTGGGTTTTCGTCTGAATTGGAAAAGGCCGACCTGACCGAGCTGGCAGCCGCATTTGAACAAATGCGAGCGGATAGTGGGCGCTATGTCGACTGGGCGGCCCTTGCCCGCGCGACGGCGCAGACGGTGGAAAACGGGGCAGGAGGCGTGATTGACGCGGTTGCAGATGGTCGGGTTGAACCCGCTGCCGCCGGGGACGAGTTTACCTATGCCTGTGCCGAGGCGCGCTGGAATACAGCGCGCAGGGTGCTGCCCGAACTTGGGCAACTTGCCGGTTTGGACCGGCATGAGCTTGTGCAGATGTTTCAGAAAAATGAACGCGCGCGCCTGAATGAGGCCCAAGCGCTGATCCTTGCGCGACATTTTGCCCAGATCCCCAAGGGCAGCATGGGGGAAATGGGCGTAATTCGCGGTGAGATTGGTCGCAAAAGCCGGCATAAGCCGATCCGCTGGGTGATGAAAAACGCGGGCTCGATGGTGCAGCGTATCAAGCCCGTCATGCTGATGAGCCCGATTTCCGTGGCGCAGTTTCTGCCGCCCGGCACGGTGACCTTTGATTTGCTGGTGATTGATGAGGCGTCGCAGATCCGGCCTGAGGATGCGTTGGGCGTGATTGCCCGCGCGGGCCAGATCGTGGTGGTTGGGGACCAAAAGCAACTGCCGCCGACGTCGTTCTTTGATCGTCTTGTGGACGATGTCGAAGACAACGAAGAGGACGACGAAATGCCCGCAGGCGCAACGGCGGCAGATATGGAAAGTATCCTGTCGCTTTGCGAAGCCCGTGGCTTGCGGTCGCGCATGCTGGAATGGCATTATCGGTCCCGCGATCCGTCCTTGATCCGGGTGTCGAACGCGGAATTCTATGATGACAATCTGGTTCTGCCGCCATCGCCACTGCAGCTCGATCCCAATTATGGGATGAAGTTCCGGCGCGTGCCGGGCGTTTATGCCCGCGGGAAAACTACGTCAGCCCGGGCTGGAACCAACAAGATCGAGGCGCAGCATGTGGTCAAAGCCGTTGCTGAACATGCCCGCAAAAGCCCTGACCTGTCGCTTGGCGTTGTGGCCTTTTCCAAAGCGCAGTCTGATACATTGACCGAGGCGTTGGAATATGAACGCCGCCACGATCCGGTTCTGGACGCGTTCCTGCGCGAAGGTCGGGCCGAGGATGTTTTCGTGAAGAACATCGAAAACGTGCAAGGCGATGAGCGTGATGTGATCCTGATTTCGGTCGGCTACGGTCCGCAAGAGCCAAACGGCCGGTTGGCGGCCATGTCTTTTGGTCCGGTGAATGGTGAAGGCGGTGAACGCCGCTTGAACGTGTTGTTTTCGCGGGCAAGGGTGCGTTGCGAGATTTTCGCCTCATTCGATCCTGGTGATATCGACCCAAGCCGGTCATCGCGCGTGGGGCCGCGCGTGTTGAAACGCTTCCTTGATTTCGCGAAAACCGGGATCATTGAAGAGCAGGTGGCAACGGGTCTTGATTCGGATAGCCCTTTTGAAGAGGATGTCGCCCGCGTCATTCGTGAGCTTGGTTATGAGGCCGACCCGCAGGTTGGCACCGCAGGTTTCCGTATCGACATCGGGGTGCGCCATCCGGACCGTCCAGGGCAGTATATCGTCGCGGTTGAATGCGATGGGGCCGCCTATCACTCAGCACTTTGGGCGCGCGAGCGTGACCGCTTGCGGCAGGATGTGCTCGAAGGCCTTGGCTGGCGTTTCCACCGGATCTGGAGCACGGATTGGTTCCATCGCCGTGACCATGAGATCCGCCGTCTTGCCGAAGCCCTTATGGCCGCGAAGGAAACGGCCGCTGATGGCATCGTTGTGCGGGGCGCGAATACGGGCGGACTTCTGCAAGTGGTTGATGTGGAGCAGAATACTCCGGGACCGATCGAAATCGGCCATCTGGAACTAACAGCCCCACCCTATCAGCGTGTGGGCTTGTCGGTCAGAAGCACCGTCGAACCACATGAGGCGCCTCAGGGGCAGATCGGCGATCTGATCATCAAGATTGTCGAGATTGAAGGTCCGATTCATGTCGATGAAATTGCAAGACGGGTCGCGACAGCTTTTGGTAAGCTCAAGGCGGGTAGCCGGATCGTTGATGCGACAATGCGTGCTTTGAAGGCGGTGCAGAGACGCAGCGACAATCGTCTGACAACGGTGGGACATTTTGTCATGACCGCAGATCAAGCCACTGCTCCGCCGGTTCGAGACCGGAGGGCCGAGACGGGCGGTGTGCTGAAGGCGGAATATCTGCCTCCCATGGAAATTTCCGCTGCAGTTGCGCGGATAAGCGCAGAAAGCGGCATCATGCCACCCGAAGAAATGACGAAAGCCGTGGCGCGTTTACTTGGTTTTCAGCGTGTTGGGCCGGATTTGTCGGAGGGTATCATGGCGGTCGTGGTGAAAGACTGAGGGTAGAACAGGAACTTGGAGCAAGAATGACGCACTCGGCCCAAGGACGAAGCCGCGGCATTGGTGCTTACCGCTGACGGCGTGAGACGCCCATAACGGTGTGTATTTTGCGATCTGACTGATCTGCCTGACGACTGGGGTCTTCTCAATCATCAGACAGGAGTTTCCCATGACAGAGGAGAGAGTAACCCCGCTGCGTCAGCGGATGATCGAAGACATGCGCATCCGTGGGATGGGCGACAAGGCACAGAAGTCGCACATCCGGGCGATCAAGGATTTCGCGGCCTTTTTTGGGCGACCACCCGACACGGCCACGCCGGATGACCTGCGCGGTTATCAGCTCCATATGACAGACACAACCGCCTCTACACTTTCCCCATATGTCTATCCAAGACCCCCGCGGCTTCCTCCTTGGGAGGTTTTCTAACGCGGGTCGTGGTAGCGCCAGTGCGCAGCGTATCGCCGCGACCCACATCAGAAAACCTTCACCAAAGCCGACACTCGTCAGTAGTCATCATTCTGCAGCGCAACCTCCTCAAAGTAGACCTTTGCACGCTGAATCTGCAGTTGTGAAGCAAGACTTCTCAGACTACCCTAACCAATGGGAACCTGAGAATTTTTTCAACGCCGTAGGAAACGAGTACTCTTGAACAATTGCCCTCACGCAGGATCAATTTCGGTTTTTCAAACCCTATGTTTGTTGGATAGTTACTTTCCCGAGTTTGCACAGGGTGTTGCAGACGGCCGATATGCTTTTTGGTTGGGGTCCGGAATATCGCGCTCGCGGTTCCCTATGCTCGGCGACCTTGTGATCAAAGTGTTGGAGTACCTAAGGTCGCGTATCAATCATGACAACCCCAACTGCCCTTTCAAGGAAGCCCTTGAGAGAGCTTTCAATATTGCGGGGCTCAACGATGACGAACGAAATCAAGTCACCTTGGATACAGTAGTTGCGGAGTGGCAGATAGCAGGCATTTTGAAGCAAAGACTTTCAAATCTATATGCTCAATTCCTTAACATCGATGTTGCAGGTGAAGCCGATGACCTACTTGTATGGAACGGCATCGACGTAGTCAGCACTTATGCAGATCCAAACGTAGAGCCCTCCGCAGAACACTTTGCTTTGGCCGCTCTCATAAAAGAAGGCATGGTTTCTGAACTTGCATCAGCGAACTGGGACGCATTGGTTGAGAAAGCGGTGCAACTAACAAGCGCAGGTGCTTGTGCGATCGATGTATGCGTTAGGTCCCAAGATCTGCAAGCAGGTGAGTTCCGTGCGAAACTCTTAAAGTTTCATGGATGTGCAGTTCGGGCCGCTCAGGATGAGGAAACCTATCGTAAGCACATTGTCGGCAGACAAGTTCAAATCGATACTTGGCGCGACGAACCTAGAAACCAGGGCATGGTCCAGCATTTGGTAACGACGATTATGGAGAACCCAACCCTTATGCTAGGATTGTCCGCACAAGACTTCAACATTCGCGGTCTCTTTTCGCAAGCGCAGAATCAACTGGCTTGGGACTGGCCCGGGGAGCGCCCAGCTTGCGTTTTCTCGAATGACGAGATTGGAGAAGATCAGCGCGCGCTTTTAGCTAACGTGTTTCGGCAGCACTACACTGGGCAAACACGGAGTGAAATCCAAAGCCATGTGCTTGTCCGATCTTATGCATCCCAACTGCTGCCCGCGCTTCTTTTGTACGGTTTGGCGAGAAAGCTCACCCGAATTTCTTCGATGCTACCTATGGATATTCCTGAAGAATTAAGAGAGTGGGTTAAGGCGAAGATTCATGATTTGAGAAATTCAATTGCAGCAGGTTGCACCACAGATACCCTCAGTTTTATTTTGCATTTGATGCGCCAGATAACTAAGTGCAAAAGCCTTTTGATTGAGGGGCGATCACCTGAAGACCCAGCATGTTTTGAGCCAATTACTGAAACTGCCGTAAGAAACATTGAAGACTCGCAGATTATGAGGAATAGCGGATTGCCCGAAGCAGCTATCGCGGCTGCGATCTTGAGTTCCGGCTCTGCAAATGGTCTCTGGGAAATCGCTACGACGCCTGGAGACGGGATTGGTACTGGTATGATTGCTCTGGTTAAGGGCGACCGCAGAACACCGTTGTATGTCGTGACAGATGCGAGTGCAGAACATCATTTGTTCGCGTCTGGCCATCTACAGGAATCGAGGGATGCCATTGTCGTACACGCGAAACCAATACATGATAGGTTGCAGAGGTCCCCGAGCCGATCCTTTGCAGGAACGTCAGCAGACCGCATCAGGCGTACTAGTATTCGGACATTGCTCGACGATGTAACAAATGGAGAAGGGTTAACCGAAAGATTTACTTTGGAAGCGATGCCATGACCATTTTGGGACCAGTCGAAAAGGTGGTTGCACTGCTCGAACAGAATGGGTACCGCCGCCTGCCCACACCCTTGGCTATCAACCGGATCAAGTTTGACTTTCCCGCTGTTTTGGACAAGCAAGGGGTATCAAACGACTTGATACTGGTCGTAGATACCGCAATGCGCGAAGATCAAGATATAGTTGTCAACGTCCTGGGTGTTGCGCGAGCGCTAGATGTTTCACGAGCAAGCAATTCGATCACCACAGTTATCGTCGGTCCACGCCCATCGGTTCGTCACTTAGATGAACTAAAGTCCGTCTGCCGCGTGTTGCCTGTAGGTTCGATTGCTGATGAATCTGGCGGAAACAACTTGTCAAACTGGTTGGCAGTGTTGCTTCCTTTGGGCGAATTCGACACTGCCCAGGCTCTTGGCGATCCGGCTATTGCTCTGGACACAAAAATTGAACAACTACCCTTAGAAGTGCGGAAACTAACTAAGGCAGCCAAACAAGGCCGGAAGTCGGTAGAAGCCATGGCGCGCGATCTCGTAAGCGACGCCTTAGAACCAATCTGGGAGGAGCAAAAGTGACTTCTCGCATAACGAAGCTTCGTGCGTCAGATTTTAGGAGCCTGAACGGTCTCATCGATTTAGATCTGGATGCATCGGTCGTACTAATCCATGGGCCGAACGGCAGCGGCAAAACCAGCTTTCTGTCTGCGTTAGAATTCGCTCTGACCGGAAGCGTGGACGCAATGAGCCGCGTCGAGAGGAACTACAAGCAAGATCTCGTTCATTATGATGCCACGATGGCTAGTGTTTCCGTCGAATGCCGACATCAAGATACCTACAGCAACCCTGCCAACCTGACGATTTCATCATCTGGTGCCGTCGAAGGCACCCATCTATTAGATTCAGTTCATTCGCGGTTCTTCTCCGAGCGGTCGTTTCTTGCTCAAGCAACACTAAGTCGTTTGCTTGAAATCTATGAGATAAGTGACACTAGAGATGGTGAAAACGCACTGACCAGATTCGTAAAGGAAATCTTGGGCTTAGAAGTCCTGGACAATGTAATTGAGGGATTGAAACCTACCGGACACAAAGCCCGCCTTAGAAAATCTGTGCCGGAGTTTTCCGATGCCGAAGATGAGGTGGAAAGGCTTTTAGTAAGCAAAGAACGACAGCAAAAAACGCTAGACGAACTTCTAAACGCCAGCATCACTGCATCTAACAGTCTCAAGGAGAGTTTGGAGGCGTTCAATCTCGATAAAGATATGGAGCTACAAGCCCTCCTGCATACTCTTGAAAATTCCCTGAGCCAGGAAAACGAGTTCACGCGCCTTTTGGAAATTGACCGTGAGCTTATATCAGCCCGATCATTGCTAGGGCGTCTTTCCAAGATCAGTGTTGCTGCCATCGCAGAGGCAGAACAAATACTTATGAATGCAAGAGCCGAACTTGATGAATGGAAGACCACTCATGAGCCGCGATTTCAGCAATTAGTAGAGCTTGTGACTTCATTTCTGGTTAACTCACCGAGCCCAGCTCGCGTTGGACGAGAGACCTTCCGTGCGGCTTCTCTAAACGAGATTTCTGCTGAACTTTCAAGGGTCGAAGCCAGATTGGCGAGGGATGAGATTGCCCGTGCGGAGACCGTTTCGGCGCAATCTTCACTAAACAAAGCTACTGAAAGGTCAGCACGACTAGGTGACAGGCTGGAAGGCCTTTCTTCGAGCACAAGCGACTTAGCAAGGGCCTTGTCCGCTGTCTCGCCATTTGTAAAAGACGATGAATGCCCGGTTTGCCATAGAGACTTTCGCGAGATTTCAAAGGGTCCTCTACAGTCGCATCTTTCCGCGCACATTTCAGTCCTAACTTCCGCTGCTTCTGAGCTTCAATCGGTATCGATGGAGCGGCAGAAAGCGCGAAGCGAGGTTAAGAAGGCAACCGATCTTCTAGAGGCACACACGGCTAATACACTCTCAATCGTCGATAGGAATTCACTGGTGTCGCGTGCAGGGCGATTAAGAGATGCCAAAAGCCAACTCGAAGATGCGGAGAACGTTGCCAAAGCCGGAGATCATTGCAATGAACGAGTCAGAGACGCGTCAGAAAAACTTTCGGAGCTTCGACAAGATCTTGAAACGGTCGAAGGCATCAGACGGTCTAGCCAAAAATTTGTCACTGATTTGAAGCTGTCGGGCATAGACCCTGAAGACTCTACGCCCAGCATTTTGGAGCTCTGCAAACGGGCAGTGGATGAACAGCTAAGTAAGATGAGGAGCAGAGAAGAGCATCGCCAGAATGCAATGAGATATACACAAGAAATGCAAAGCTTGGCTGACAGGATAAACGCTGAAAAGGCCAGTTTGGAGCAGATCAAGAAGCGAGTTGAGAAGGCCCAAGCCTCCTTTAAGGAGGTCGATGTTCTACGCCAGAACTTCAAGCGCCTTTCTGATAGTGCTATCGCCGTAAGGACTGAGATCGTTCAACAGGTCTTTAACGAGTCCCTAAACTCAATCTGGAAAGACCTTTTTGTTCGCCTGGCTCCGGAGGAGCCTTTCGTTCCGGTTTTTGCGCTTCCTGACACAGCTTCTGGACCGGTAAAGGCTGAGCTAAAAACAAGCTACCGAGGGAAGAGCGACGGCGGAAATCCCAAGGCGATGTTGAGTGCGGGAAACCTCAATACAGCGGCACTCACGTTGTTTCTTTCGCTTCACCTTTCCGCCCCACCAACGCTGCCTTGGCTGGTTCTGGATGACCCAGTTCAAAACATGGATGACATTCACATTGCCCAGTTTGCGGGTCTCCTGAAGACCTTAACTAGGCAAAAGAAACGACAGGTCATTATCGCTGTTCACGAGAAGCCACTCTTTGACTATTTGGCTCTCGAACTTAGTCCTGCATCCGAAAGCGACAGCTTGATCACCGTAGAGCTTGCCCGAGGTGCTACAGGACAAACCACCTACAGCACACATCTAATGACTTGGGACCCAAAGCGATTGTTTTACGCAGCAGGATAGATGTCCGCTTTTTAAGGGAGATTTGACTGGCCCGGAAGCAGCCCGCGTCGTTGTAATTGCTAGAGCGGGTTAAGCCTCGAGCCCGGCCAGAAATCCCTCGTAAACCGCTTCTTCTGCGGTGCGTGGTGAGAGGCAGTCTCCAGCACGCGATATGCGTATGTTGAGGCCGCTCAATGTATCTTCAAGGCGCGTGTCAGGCAGATAGGGTCCGGAAATCACTAGATCATCCACGCCCTCAAACAATATCGGCGCGCCGGTCACACTTTGGCTGAAATAGGCGGTATCTGCATCCATCCCGAAAGCCCTCGCGTAGGGAATAACCTCGACTCCGAGCGCATGCAGCCGGCCCGCCCAGTAATCGCGCACATAAGTCGGCAGGTTTTGCCCGGCGCAAACCCCATCAACCGCCAAGCGCACGTGGTGCCCTTTGGCGGCTAAATGCGCAGCGGTGCCGATGCCCACCCAATCGCAACGCCAATCCGCGATCACAACTCGTCCACGAACCTGCGCAGTGCCTTGCAATACCTCTACGGCAAGGACCGGGGACCGATCGTCCTCAATTTCTATTTCCAACGGGGCTGGGCGGGCTCCTGTGGCGAGGATGAGCGCGTCCGGTGCCTCAGCCTCGATCATTGCACGATCAACAAACTGGCGCATGCGAATTTCTACGTTTGCCGAGGCCAGTTCCATTTCAAGGTTGGTTATCAGCCCACCGAACTCGGCCCGCTCTGGTAACCGCTGGGCCAACAGCGCTTGTCCTCCTAGCATCGGCGCAGCCTCCATCAAGAGCACATTGTGACCACGCTGTGCTGCGGTGACGGCGGCGCGCATGCCCGCCGGGCCGCCTCCGACCACCAGTATTCGACCTGGTATTCGGGCTGGCTCTGCTAGAGCCGGGGCGAAGCGCGCCTCACGGCCAGAAAGCGGACTTTGAATGCAGGAAATGCCAACGCCCTTATGGAGATGTCCAATACAGGCCTGATTACAGCCGATGCAGGCTTTGATACTCTCGCCTCTCCCACTTCGGGCCTTGGAAGCCAGTTCCGGGTCGGTGATCATTGCACGAGTCATACCGCAGATATCAGCATAGTTGCCGGCCAGCACTTGTTCGGCTTCCTGGGGTTGATTGATGCGTCCGGCCACTAATATCGGCAAGCTGGTGGCTGCGCGCAGACGTCCGGCGTGAGAGGCTAGGTAGGCCGAAGCGATCTCCATCGGTGGGACCACGTGGATCGAGCCACCGAGTCCAGCCATGGACCCGGCGGTAACGTTGAGATAATCGATCGCTCCGGTTTTAGCCAAGTAAGAGCAAGCGGATTCAATCACGTCGGGCTCAGTGCCATCCGCTTCAAAGTCCTCGGCCGAAATGCGCAGTCCGATAACCATGCCAATCCGTATTTTGCGGCGCACCTCCGCCAAGCTTTCGCACAAAAAGCGCATCCGGTTATCAAGCGTACCACCATAGGCATCGGTGCGCCGATTGGCATCAGGATTTAGAAACTGGGCGAAGAGCAACCCGTGGCTCGCCATCAGTTCAACCCCATCATAGCCGGCCTCGGCATAGCGCTGAGCGCCGGTGCCGATGGTGCTGACCAGTTCTTCTATCAGTTCGGTAGACATCTGCCTTGGTACGGTCTGATAGCGCCGATCAGGCACGGGGGAGGGAGCAAAGGCTACGCCGCGATGACCCTCGCGCATCCGATGGGAAACCCGTCCAGAATGCGAGAGTTGGCCGATGATGCGCGCGCCATGGCCCTGAACCACTTTTGCTAGTCTTGCATAGGCCGGTATGGCGGAGTCTTCCACAAGATGCAGTTCGCGCGGTGCGGCAAAGGCGCTCTCGTGAAAGCGCGCTGCTTCAGTGATAATTAGCCCCGCACCGCCACGCGCACGGGCCTCATGATAGGCCACCAAGGCGCCGCCAGGTAGATTGTTCTCCGCCAGAAAGGTTTGATGCCCTGTCGATGCAATGCGGTTCCGGATTTCGAAACCCCCTAGCGTCAGTGGGGCGAATAGCCTTGGATAAAAAGGGGCATTGGGCATTGGGGGTCTCAGACTCTGCATGACTAAAAGGCAACATGCTGGAACGTAGATCTTCAGGTGGGCTACGTCGGCTTAAACGGTCCGAGCAGAGCGTTTCTCGCGCCACGCGATCGCTGCTTTCAAGCCTTCCTCTCTGCGGATCCGGTTGAATGCCTCTCGTTCCGGACCACCGTTCGCCTCTATATAGATATCCAGCTCGAGGGCCTGCCGAAGGGCGGCACGCATGCCCATCACTTCGTAGCTGCGATTTATGGCCTGTTTGGACATCCTCACAGAAGCGCCAGCAGCGCTTGAAATCGCACTGGCGAGACTAAGGGCCGCTTCTTCAAGCTCGGCATGCGGGACGACGCGGTTGAGCAGGCCGATCTCATAGGCGCGTTGGCTGGTGAGCTTGTCTAGGCCCGTGAGCACAATCTCTTTAGCCATCTTAGGCCCTGTGAGCCAAGGTAATAGCAGTGCCACCACACCCGAGCCAAACTTGACTTCTGGTTCACCGAGCATGGCAGTATCGCTAGCAACAGTCAGATCGCAGGCCATCGCCAACTCGAAGCCACCGCCTAGGCAATGGCCGTGCACCGACGCTACAGTGGGCTTCGGGCAATCCCAGAACCGCATGATGAGATCGAAATCCACCTGAAGGAACTGTCGCCATTGTGCTAGGGTCACTTCACCGCGTGCGGCGGATTCCTTGAGGTCGAAGCCGGCGGAAAAGGCGCGTCCGTGTCCCGACAGCAAAATTACATTTACCTCCGGGTCGGCCTCAGCGAGGTCCAAAGCCCGATCCAGCTCCGTCAGCATCGTGCCGTTAATGGCGTTCAGAACTTCAGGGCGATTAAGACTGATCTCGGCTATTCGGTTGCAAGTCTCATAGGTAATGGCGGTGAACGCAGGTGCGTCGATCAATTGACTTTCCTTCTGATAAGGGAGCCGAGGTCCGCAAGTGCGGGCCTCGGGGTGTAAGTTGTTAGCCGAGCAGGAATTTCTGCCAGCGTTCTTCCCATTCCGTCCAGTAGCGCGCCACTTCCTTGTCGTTGAACAAGATGGTGTCCTTGGCATTATCTGGGTGGGTCACCATAAACTGGGCCTGCTGCTCATCCGCAGTTGCAGCTGCTGAGGCGAGTGACGGACCATAAGTGCCCAACGGTACCAGTCGCTCTTGGGCTTCCTGAGTGATGCAGTAGTTGATGAGTTCCATCGCCACGTCTCGATAGGGCGTACCTTTAGGCACCACGTAGGCGTTGCCCCACGCGATTGCGTCCTTGAAGGTCATCGATACGGGGCTGCCCTCTGCCATCGCATCGAAGATCCGCCCACTCCAGGCTAGGGCCATAGTGACTTCTCCGGTTGAGAGCAGCTGCGGCGGCTGCGCGCCGGAATTCCACCAGACCGCAATATGCGGACGGATCTCCTCGAGTTTGGCCAAAGCCATCTCAATCTTCTCGTCTGTAGCTGGATATATCTCGTCGCGTGGAACACCAGCTGCTGAAAGTGCAGCTTCGTAGTTATAGTACATTCGGGTGTAGAGGCTGCGCGGGCCGGGGAAATCCTTGACGTTCCAGAAGTCTTCCCATGATTGGGGCTCTTGGCCTGAGGGGAAGGCATCAGTGTTGAAAGCCAGCACAGATGCGCCGGTGCTGGTGTAGACACCGTATTCAGTGCGCCAGCTCGGATCAAGGTGATCAGCCTTGACGATCGAGTAATCGATCGGCTCTAGGACCCCGGCCTCGGAGCCTTGATAGATGAATTGACCACCCACATTAACCAAGTCCCATTCGACTGCGTTGGCCTCCACCATCGCCTTGATCTTTGCGTAGTTGGTGGGGGATACGTTCAAGATCTCCTGCCCAGTCATCTCGCTGAACGGGGTCATGAAGGCCTTCTCCTCAGTTTCCGACAGCGCGCCGCCGAAGGAGCAGAAGATAAAGGGCCGGTTTTGGGCCATGGCGCGTTGCGCCTGACCAAGCGACGTGGCGCTCAGCAGACCCATCGCCGTAGCGGACTTGAGTAGTTCTCTTCGGTTGAACATAAGTTTCCCTCCTCTGTTCTAGTTGGCCGCCTCGTCCTTTGCGGGAAGCAGGCGGGAGTCCTCCGGTGCCCAGGTGACCCGGATGACATCCCCTGGTTGGTGCGCCGGGGATTTCATTGCGCGCAGCCAGCCTTCTTGGCCGTCTGCAAAGCGCAGTTTCGTGGCGGTAAGCTCGCCTAGATAAACGACCTCTTCCACCACCACGCGAAGGCTGTTGTCGTCTGTTTGCGAGACGCGCAGCACTTCGGGCCGTATCAGAAGCTGCGCCTCGCCAGGCGTAGTTTCCGCTTGGCCTTTCGCCGGTGCGGAAAATCTGCCTTCGTAGCCGCGGATACTGTAAGCGATGCTGTCCTTCTCGGCGCCCAGCACTTTCACGGGCAGAAGATTGGATTCGCCTAGAAAACGAGCGATGTAGGCGCTGTCAGGTTTGTCGTAGAGCTCGCCAGGCGTGCCAATCTGGACGATCCGACCATTGCGCATAATCGCCACACGGTCGGACATCACGAGCGCCTCCTCTTGGTCGTGCGTCACGTAGATAGTTGTGCGTGGCGATTTCGTATGGAGACGGCGAATTTCGAGCTGAACATGCTTGCGCAATTGCCGGTCGAGCGCCCCGAGCGGTTCGTCCATCAGCAAAAGATCCGGCTCGATGACCATCGCACGCGCCAATGCAACACGCTGTTGCTGACCGCCAGAAAGCTGGTCTATGGCGCGCTCGCCGTAGCCGTCGAGTTGGACCATCTCGAGCGCTTCGGTGACTTGACGCTGGAGTTCCATGCCCTTCACACCGCGGACTTTTAGGCCGTAGGCTACGTTTTCAGCCACGCTCATATGCGGAAAGAGTGCATAATTCTGGAATACCATTCCGATGTTGCGCGCGCGGGGGGGCAGGGCCGTGACATCCTGTCCACCCAAAATCAGACGACCTCCGTCCGGGTCAAGAAAGCCAGCGACGATGTTGAGCAAAGTCGTCTTGCCCGAGCCGCTCGGGCCCAGCAGGGTCAGGAACTCCCCCGGTTTAATCTCTAGACTGAGTGGGCGCAGAGCCTTTATTTCTCCGAAGGATTTGCAGATTTGTTCGAAGCGAACTCCATGTGTTTCTCTAGCGGCCATGCTTATTGGCTCCCTTCTGCGGAGGAGTTGCGTTTGCGGGCGCTCAGCCGCGTTAGGATGAACAGCACGACGGTGAACGTGAGAATTAGGGTGGAGCCAACGGCAGCGACTGGAGTGAATTCCACCCGGATTTGTTCCCAAAGCTTGACCGGCAGTGTTTTGGCGCCGTAGCCAGCGATGAACAAAGAGATTACCACCTCGTCGAACGAAAGAACGAAGGCAAAAGCCCCACCGCTAGCAACGCCCGGCCAGATCGCGGGTAAGGTTACTGTGCGAAAAACATAGCCCGGGCGAGCACCCAGGCCTGAGGCGGCCCTTGCGAGATTGGGGTCAAGCCTTTGAAGGGAAACGCTCACATTGAGCAGCACAAAGGGTACGCAGATCAGTGCATGGCTAAGCGCAAGCCCCGGAACCGTCCCGTAAAGGCCGACGCTGCGGGTTACATAGTAGAGCGCGATACTGATCATGATTACGGGTACGATCAGCGGCGATAGTACCGCCCCAATGACTATTGGGCGTATCCGCTTGGGCAGGCGCTCCACACCCAGAGCCGTTAGGGTGCCAATGACCAGCGCGATTGCCGTGGTAAGCAGTGCCACCCGGACGCTATTGAAGAGCGAGGTCATCCAACCGCGGTCTTCAAGGAAGGCGGCATACCATTGCAGGCTTAGCTCCTCAGGCGGGATTTTTATGAAGGATGCTTGGTTGAATGAAGCCGGGACCACTGCGAAGATCGGCATCACCAAGAAGGCGAGCACTATGGCGCCGAAGATCTGAGTGAGAGCCTGCGGAGAGGGTTTGTACCGTTTCATTTAACCACCACCGAAGAGCCGAGAGAGACGAAGCGCGCGGTCACCGCCAGAACAACAAGCACAATAACCAACAGGATCACTGAGGCCGCCGCCGCCAGCGGCCAGACCAGCCGTTCATTAACAAAACTGTCGATCAGCATTGCCGCCGTGAGGTTGTGTGGTCCTCCAAGCAGGGCTGGGGTGATGTAGAAACCCAGCGCCAGCAGAAAAACAAAGGTCGCCCCAGCGGTGACGCCGGGCAGGGTGAGGGGCAGGAAAATCTTGAAAAAGGTTGTGTGCCCTGAGGCACCAAGGCTGTCGCTTGCCAAAAGTAGCCGCTGGTCGATCTTGAGCATCGAGGAATAGATCGGCAGTACCGCGTAAGGCAGCAGGACGTGTACCATTCCGATGTAGACGCCGAAATCATTGAAAAGCAACTTAAGTGGCTGGTCGGTGACGCCGAGGGTAATCAGAAAATTGTTGACCGGCCCGCTGCGCTCTAGCAGCAGCATCCAGCTAAAGGTTCGCACCAGTATACTGATCCAAAAAGGCACGAGGATGCAGTAGAGTGCTATGCTGAACCAAAACCCTTTCACTCGCGTGAGCAGCCAGGCGGCAGGATAAGCGAGGATGGTGCAGATGATCGTGACGAAGACGGCCAGCTTGAGAGTGTTGAAGAAAACAATGCGGAACACTTCGCTTGTCAAAATTTCTTGGTAAGCGGCAAAGGCACCGCCCTCGGCCTGAAAACTCAGGAGAATAAGTTGACCTAACGGCCAGACGAACCAAACCCCAAGAAAGATCAATGCTGGGAGAAAAAGCAAAAATGTCATCGCAGCCCGGCCGAGTCTTTGGTCGTGTCCCCGCCAGGCCTGCGTGGTTTCAACCCGGGTCATGTTTCAAATGCCTCCGAGTAAATGCGCATGCCGTGCTTGCGGATGCGGCCACCCACTACGCTTCTTTGTATCTCCGAGGTGCCCTCCCATATCCGGTCCACCCTGATATCGCGGTAGAGGCGTTCCACAGGGTTCTCGCGCATATAGCCGCGCCCCCCGAGTATCTGCACCGCCTTGTCAATTACGCGCCCAGAAGCCTCTGAGCAGAACAGTTTGAGCGCGCTGGCATGGGCGTGCACGCGTGAGCGGCCCGCACCCGCGTCAATTTCTGCGGCAACTCGATACAGCATCGACTTGGCGGCGAAGATATCTACCGCCATGTCCGCCAGCATAAATTCGATCCCTTGGAAATCACGAATTGCGCGGTCGAATTGGTGGCGTGAGGTCGCGAACTCATTCGCGATTTCTGCCGCGCGGGTGGCCGCGCCGATGGAATGCGCCGCGATCTGAAGTCGGGCTTCTACAAACCAGTCCTTCGTCAGTTCGAACCCTTGGCCGATCTCGCCAAGTTGGCGATCAGCCGCTACGGGCGTTTCATCGAAAATAAGCTCTGCATGGTCAAATGCGAAATTGTGCATGAACTTGGGAGAGCGCACATGGGTCATGTTGAGCACCGGCTTGTCCACGAGGAAGAGGGTCGGCTTGTCCGGATCATCATCCACATGAGCGTGCACGATGATAAAATCGCTGGCATTGTAGGAGGTGACGAACCATTTCTCGCCGCTCAAATACCATTGCCCGTCGCGCATCACGGCTTTGGTTTTGACCCGACGGGGGTCGGAGCCGGCATCCGCCTCGGTGATGGCAAAGCAACCGCGCCGCTCGCCGCGGGCAGAGGGGATGAGATAGTCATTGATTTGTGCTTGTGTGCCGAACTTGAGACTCACGGGTGGGCGCCAGACGCAGCTCCATAAACCGTTTGTTGCTCTGCCGAGCTGTTCCTCGACCAAGGTTTGCTCAACCATCGTAAGTCCCAGCCCGCCATGCTCGTGGCCGAGATTGATGCCGGCCAGTCCCCAGTCGCGCACTGCTTGACGGACGTCGGCACGCTTATTCTCGGGCAACTCACCATGCTCATCCGTCACCTGCTCAAGCGGCTGCAAGACTTGCTCCACGAAATCCCGACCCAATTTCGAAAGTGCCTTTTGGCGGGGGTTGAACTCGAAATCCATGAGTGGTTGTCCTTGTCAGATGTTAGGCGCGCGCGTGGCACGAACGTTCAAAAGAGCATCAACGGCGCGTATCCCGTCCGCCCTTGCGAAAAGAGGGTTCACATCCATCTCGGCAATCAAGTCGCCTAGGTCGGCGGCAAGCTGCGAGAAGCGCGAGAAGGCAAGAGCGATAGCGTCCAGGTCGGCGGAGGGGATGCCACGGCCGCCACCCAGCTGTCGGCGGATTCGCAGTCCGTCGATCATGCTGCGCGCCTCGGCATGGTCAAAGGGCGGCAACGCAACCACCCGGTCCTCGAGCGCCTCGATCCAGATGCCGCCAGCGGCCACCATCACGAACGGGCCGAATGTCTCGTCTTGCACCAACCCAAATGCGAGCTCAATGCCACTCGGCACCATTTCCTCGAGAACCGCTTGCGGTCCCAATCGCGTGGCGATTTCATGATAGGCGACTTCGACACTATGCATGTCTGTTAGTCCGAGAAACACCCCGCCGACATCACTCTTGTGCTTGATGCCGAGTGCCGCCGTCTTGAGTACGAGGGGCAAGCCGACTTCGGGTACGGCGTTGCGCAGCGCCTCAAGCGTGTCCACTTCGATAACGCGCGGCGTGGCAATGCCGTAATCCGCAAGAAGCGCCAGTGCTTCCGCTTCGCTCAAATCATTGGGTTCCGACAACCGGGTGCGCCAGCGGCTGACGATTTCTGGTGAGGTGGCTGGGGGAGATCCCCGGGATACCTTTTGACGGTCGCGGAAGGCGAACAATTCGCGAATAGCCTTGAGCCCTTCCTGCGAGCCCTCAATCACTGGCAGCCCGGCCTCAACGGCTTCGAGTGCAATTGTGCCGTGCCGCACCCCGGCATAGTTAGAGACGATAATTGCGGGCTTATTGCTGCTCTTACTGACCCGGCGCAGTGCAGACAGAAAGCCGGTGGCTACGTAAGAGCCGTCGCGAATGTCCTGGAACAGCGCAAGTGCCCCAGTGGCTGGGTCGTCAATCAGCGCCGTCATGCAGTTCTCTACTTTGCGCTCGAACTCATGCCCGGAACCCCATACATCAAGCGGGTTTTCAGGCTTGAGGCCGCTGTCCAGGTTGGCGCTCAGCTTGGTTTTGGTGGTCTCTGAAATGTTGGCGTAGCGTACACCCTCACGCTCAGCCAGATCCACTACCATCTCCCGCTCGCCGCCGGAATCGTGAACCCCAGCAAGCAGGCCGTCGGGGAGGTGCGCTGGATCAACCTTGGAGAAAAGCTGCAAGCAAGCACCGAACTCGTCGAGGGTGGCAGTTTCCACCACGCCGTAGCTGTGGAAGACCGCCTCATAGGCCGCCGCGTTGCCTGCGATGGCCCCGCTGTGGCTGGAGGCGAAATGCGCGCTTAGCTCGGTCTTGCCGACCTTGAGTACCACAACTGGGACGGATCGTTCTCTCGCGCGTTCCAACGCGGTAATGAACCGGGCGGGGTCACGCGCAGTTTCCTGAAACAGGCCGATCACTTTCGTCTCGGGCTGCTCCAGCGCCCAGAGCATGTAATCTTCACTGCGCGTGGCTAGTTCTCGTCCTGTCGATACGCAGAACGAAAAGCGCAACCTAGAGTGATTGTAGGCAAGTGCGCTGAAGGCGGAGCCTGATTGCAGGATCAGCGCGATATTACCCGGCTTCAGAGGGACCGGTGAGGCATAACCATTGAGCCGCAACCCAATTTTAGGGTTTAAGAGCCCCATGCTGTTGGGACCGCATATGTGCAATCCTGCTTCTCGGGCCATGTCCGAGAGGCGATATAACAACTTGTCATCGCCCTGGTCCGACATGTCGCAACCGGTGAAAATGGTAGCGGCGCGCACGCCTTTTTCGATGGCCTCATGCAGGGCCTGCTCTACGCGCTGATCGGCCAACCCGATCACTACATGTTCCACCGCTCCGGGAATGCTGGCGATATCTGGGAAGCAGGGTAGCCCTGAAATCATAGATTCTTTGGGGTTTACCGGGTATAATGCGCCGAGATACCCATCCACCGCTGCAGTGCTCACCATGATATTACCGAGGGTTTGCGGACGGTTTGATGCGCCGATGAAAGCAACAGAGGTTGGTCGTAACAGCGGGTCTAAAGGGTGCGGATGACCTGCAAGCGGCGCCGATGCTGAACCTATCGCATTTACATTGTAGAGATTTGAAGACTCTTGCATCAATGGGCCTTTCCGGGTCCAATTGTCGTCTGTCCTAGGATTGAGGTTACGGGGGAGATTTTAATCTGTAACGTCACGAATACTCATTGCCCTATTACTCTGAGTTATGGGGTCAACTGGTCCGACCGAGGTTGTCATGTCGTTAAGAGCGAAAGTGCCGAGCGCTGGTGCGCTGTTCGTCTTTGAGGCGGCAGCTCGAAAGTTGAGCTTTTCGGAAGCCAGTCGGGAGTTCAACGTTACCCAACCTGCGGTGAGCAAGACGATCCGCCAACTTGAAGAGCAGCTCGGCGTGCCTCTGTTTAATCGCACTTCGGGCGGTGTGGAATTGACACGTCATGGCCAGATTTTAGCCGACGCAGTTTCTGGTGGCTTCCGTCAGGTGGAAGCAGCGTTGGATGAGATCGAGCGAATGCGCGAAAGCCCGACTTCGGTTACCGTTTCTGTAACTTCTGCGTTCGCGTTGCACTGGTTCATGCCGCGGTTGGATTGTTACCGTCAGGCACTTCCTGATATCCCAATTCGATTTCAGATCATACATGGGGAGCCAATTGGTCCATTAAATGGGGCTGATCTTGGGGTGCGCCACGACGAGGAAAAGAAACAGGCGTTCGACCGATGGTTCCTCCAGGAAGAGGTCGTGATTCCTGTGGCAAGTCCAGGGTATGTGGCGGCTCATGGGGTGCTGGATGGCTGCAATACTCTGAAGGGCCACACGCTTGGACATCTCAACGAGCCACTGCGACTGCCTTGGCGTAAGTACCTGGCGGAGATGGGATATGCTCCACCCGGCGACGCCTCCGAAATGCTATTCTCAGACTACGCGCTATTGTTGCAGGCTGTGATCAAGGGGCAGTGCATTGGTCTCGGTTGGCGCTATGTAATCGCCCATGAGCTGGAGCAAAAAGGCTTGGTTCGCGCGGCTTCCAGGGAATACGTGACCGGGATGAACTATTACATCGTCACCCCTTCGGACCGTCCGTTGCGACCAGAAGTGGCCGCGGTGCGGGATTGGTTGCTGACGGAAGTTGGCTCCGACTTGCAGTAGCCCCTAACGACCAATGCGAAAATCCGCACATATCGCTTGATATTTTCAGTGAAACGTAAAAAAGCTGCATTTCATTGCTAGAGGTGGTCGCGGAAATTCGGACCAGTTGTTAAGGTGGATCGCATGACGAGAGAGACGATCCGAAATGGCAAAGAGAAAGACGCATACGCCTGATTTCAAGGCGAAGGTCGCGCTTGAAGCGATCCGCGAAGAGATGACGCTGGCCGAGCTGTCGAAGAAGTATGGCGTGCATCCGAACCAGATCAGCACATGGAAGCGGGCGGCGATTGAGAACATGGCCACGGCGTTCACCCGGCGGGGTGCTGATCCCGGGAAGGTTAACGAGGCGGAGATCGAGAAGCTGCATTCGAAGATCGGGCAGCTGGTGGTGGAACGGGATTTTTTAGCAAATGCCTCGGTTCAGCTGCTCGGGACGCGAGGCAAAAAATGGTGAGCAAGGATCATGAGCTGAGCCAGCGGCGGCAATGCGCGCTGCTGCAATTGTCGCGCTCTACGCTGTATTATCGTCCCAAGGGTGAAAGCGCTGAGAACCTACGTTTCATGGAGATCATCGACAAGCAGTTTCTGGAGACCCCGTGGTATGGCTCTCGCCAGATGGCGCGTCACATGAAGCGGCAGGGTCACAAGTGCGGCCGTCATCGTGTGCGGCGCCTGATGCGTCTGATGCGGTTGGTGCCGATCTACCAGGAGCCCAACACCAGCAAGAAACGCCCGGCGCACAAGATCTACCCCTACCTGCTCAAGGGGCTGGCGATCACCCGACCCAATCAGGTCTGGTGCGCCGATATCACCTATATCCGGATGGAGCGGGGGTTCCTGTATCTGGTCGCCATCATGGATTGGTATAGCCGCAAGGTTCTGGCCTGGCGTCTGTCGAACACCTTGGAGGCAGACTTCTGTGTCGCGGCGCTGAAAGAGGCGCTGGCCACCTATGGCCCGCCAGAGATCTTCAACACCGATCAGGGATCGCAGTTCACCAGCAGCGACTGGATCGATGAACTGAAGGAGGCCAAGGTGAAGATATCGATGGATGGCAAGGGCCGCTGGATCGACAATCGCATGATCGAGCGCCTTTGGCGGTCGCTGAAATACGAGTGCGTTTACCTGCGTGCCTTCGAGACCGGGTCACAAGCCAGGGAGGGTATCGGTCGATGGCTGGCCTATTACAACGCCGAGCGGCCCCACTCGACCCATGGCATCTTGACCCCGGATGAGGTCCATGCAAACCGAACTGAACCCATGAGAATTGCAGCCTGATAGGAAACCCTGATCCACCTTAACAACTGGTCCGAATTTCCGCGACCACCTCTGCTCTCTTGAACACTTCGGATCATCAGGTAGTTTCATCTCGCTTGACCGTGCTTTAGCAGGCTGCTGGAAAAGGCCGGTCTCGACGCGGTTTCGAGAACATGTTTCACTTCCGGCACTTTAGCGGCGGTGTCCCCTGTGCGTATTCATTGAGATAAAGGGTACGAGTAGCCCATACTTGAAGATGAGTTGTAGGGAATCTGACCAAAGATCAGACTGAGATGAAAATTGCCTTCGTTGTACGAACTTGTGCAAAGCCCCCTCCCGCAACCATAAATACTATACTTTGCATAACCTCCTGTTCAAGGGAGGTTTTTGGCTGTCCGGACTTCCCCGCACCCCCAAGGCTCAACGCCAGAATACCCGCAAGCGCGCCGTGAAGGTCCAGCCGTGGCTCCATGCGCTTGCCGCCCGTGGGCACAGGCGTGACCACGATCTTCTCGATCAGCCCACGGATCGCCTCGCGGGCCTCGCCCGCGCCATCCGGCGCGAACAGCTGCTTGATGAGCGCCTTGATGCGGACATGATAGGTCTCGGCCATCTTGGGGTGAATGCGCAGGGCGGTGTCCTTGGCGGGGGTCGCGGCAAGGTCGGCCTCCAGCTGCTTTTGTTGTGCCTCCAGCTGCGCCATGCGGTCCTTGATGCGCTCGGCGGGTAATCCCTCATTTTTAACGGGGTGCGGTCGTAGAATTCACGCGGCCATTTTCAGCTTCTGAACGGGCAAAGCCCAGGGATACCCCGCCGACGCCCATGATCGGGCTTTCGTTGTTGCAAGTCCAGAGCCATTGCGTTGCGTGATCTTGGGCCTAGTCGATGGTTTCGATGATGTATCGGTCCAGCCATTCATGCCGGACGGTGCGGTTGTAGCGCTCGATGTAGGCGTTTTGCCGCGGCTGACCGGGTTGGATGGTGATGCTCCGTTTTTCGGCCCATATCAGCAGCTTGCCACTGATGTATCCCGTGCCGTTGTCGACCCTGATTGTGCCGGGTTTGCCGCGCCATTCGATGATCTTGTCCAGGCTGCAAATCACCCGTTCTGCGGGCAAGGAGAAGTCGATCTCGATACCCAGCCCTTCAGGTTGCGAAGGTGCAGGAAACACAGCCCAAAACCCCAGGTCTTGCGGGCATCCGTCAGCCCGACCAGCAGATCGGCGATCTCTTCGTTCTCGGCCCGCAGCTTCGGGCCATAGCAAAAGCAGGTCTCGCTGACCCCGAAGGCTCGGCAAGCGAGGGCGATGCTTGCCCCACGTCGTGACACGGCATTCTCGGCCATCTCGCGGCGTTGAGATGGCCCAGTCACTTTTTCCAAGGGCTTCGAGTAAATTCGCCTGCATGCTCAGATCCGCATACATCCGCTTCAGGCGACGGTTCTCGTCTTCCATCGCTTTCATCTGGCTGATCAGCGATGCATCCATGCCGCCATACTTCACCCGTCACTTGTAGAACGACGCATTGCTCATCCCGTGCTCGCGGCACAACTCGGCCACCGGCACACCACCTTCCGCCTGACGCAGGATCGCAATGATCTGCACCTCCTTGCGCAGCGATACATCCATCTCTCAAGCTGAGTGGGCGTGGGCGCCTTCGACATGGGTCTGTCAGGAAGGTAAGGATTGGGTGGGCGACGAGTTCCATCTATATACTGATTTTCTTGTGGTTTCAGAGCTATACCAGATATCGTGCGAGTGAGAAGCTTGTTTGCTTTGAGGAGCAGTGACCCAAACTGAACGGCGGCGGCATGACTGATCTGACCGGGGTGGTGAGATCCACAGCTGCGGGAACGTTATGAGGCTCGTTCTCGACTGCCCGGGCGCATTCGCCTTTTTAACACATCGGATTCTATTGTATTTGATAGCAGTACGGACAGAAACCGAAGACTATCAACCAAAGGACTCTCATTATGAGTGAGGGGCGACCGAGGGGTAGGTCACGATTTGTGCAACAGAGCCCGGTTGAAATGCCATACCTAGAGCAAGATTGGCAATTCCTTCGACGAGTGTAGTAGAAACAAATGCCTCTCTGTGACCTTTCAATTTAACTGACTAATACATAAGTTTTAAAATATTGCTTGAATTATAGGTACTGCGTATCTTTAGTCAGAATTCATACTCGCCAGCTTCCAGTTAGGACAGGACTACCAATCTGGTTGCCTGCACATCGTTGCGGGGAGGTAAATGGAGCACTGACAACGGGGTGCAGCTCCATCCCGCATAGCTAGACACACTAGGAGGACTGCCAAAGTGCAAAAGATCGGATTGATTGGTGTTGGTCTGATGGGGCATGGCATCGGGAAGAATATTGCAGCCAAAGGCTGGGAACTCCATTTCCTGTACCATGTCGGCAACCAGCCAACGGACGACCTGATCGACCTGGGTGCAACCCGTCATGACACGGCGGCGGATCTTGCGAAGGCGTGCGACATCCTGATTCTGTGTGTGACCGGCAGCCCGCAGGTCGAGGACGTGCTGATCGGCTCTGGTGCCGTGCTTGAAGCCCTGCGGCCCGGCACGATCGTCGTCGACTGTTCCACCGCGATCCCCAGTTCCACCCGCGCCCTTGCCGCAAAGGTCCGCAAGGTCGGTTCCGAACTGGTAGATGCAGCAATGACCCGAACGCCAAAGGAAGCCGAAGAAGGTCGCCTCAACCTGCTGGTCGGAGGCGAGAGCGACCCAATTGCCAAGGTACGGCCAGTGCTGGAGACGTTTGCGGAGAACATTTTTGTCGCTGGCGGCCCCGGCAGCGGCCACCAGTTGAAGCTGATCCACAACATCATCTCGCTCGGCACTGTCACCCTGATCGCCGAAGTTGCCGCCTGTGCGATTTCGGACGGGATGGACGTCGAAGCAATGGTGGACTGCCTGCGCAAGGGCGGCGCCGGTGGTGCGGCTCTTGAACGGGTCGCACCCTACATTCTTGAAGGCAATTCCGATCTGCTGCGGTTCACCATCGCGAACGCCTACAAGGACGCCAGCTACTACACCGAGATGGCAAACGAACTGGGCGCCACCCGACAAGTGGCTGATGCGGTTCACAAAACACTGGGCAATCTGGTCGAAAAAGGCGCAGGCGATGCCTTTGTGCCTGAACAGGTAAAGCTGCTCCAATCACCCCAAGCTTGAAGCCTGTCCGGGTGCCCTGACGCCAATCAAACATTTAGCAACTCTTGAACGCGGTGTTGATTTGCCCGATTTGTTTCGGAGCGCCACTACCGCATTGTTCACCCCTCCCTTGGGCGTCAACTTGTTCGCTGCGGCACAGGTCGCCGAGATTCCCTTACAAAGGTTGTTCAAATCCCTGATCATTCCGGTATCGACAGTGATCGCGGCGCTCTTGGTCATAACTGACGTTCCGCAAGTGTCATTGTTTCTGCGGGACATTTTGAACTGACCTGCCGCTGCCACAATCACTGAATTCAGTTCAAACTCTTTGCGTCGACATTATTACTCAGGCAATCTGCATAATAGTTAAGATTATGCAGATTGTTTGAAGCAAGAGCCCGCCATAGACTACAGTGAACTCACCAAAACATCCGCTGAGATACTGACAACATTCGAGAAAGCACAACAATGATCGAACCTTATGTAGAATTGGCAGTGCACGACAGTATCGCCACCATCACGCTGAACAACCCGCCACTGAACGTGTTCAAGATCGAGATGACCGGACAGCTTGATCGCATTCTTGAAGGTCTGCGCCGGAATGACGAGGTGCGTGCCATCGTTCTGAAGGGCGCTGGCCGCGCCTTCTGCGCCGGGTCTGATATTTCCGAGTTCGACGCCTTTCACGAACCGGGCAAGGTCGTTGAATTGAAATTGCTGCGACAGAACGCGGTTTTTGAGAAACTGGCCACTTTCCCCAAACCCGTCGTGGCAGCGATCCACGGTCTCGCCTATGGCGGGGGGGTGGAAATAGCCATGTGCTGCGACCTGATCGTCGCCGAAGAGGACTGCCGCTTTGCCATGCCGGAAATGCGCCTTGGGGTATTCCCCAGCAGCGGTGGCCCCTATCGGACCGTGCGCCGCATCGGTCCTGCCAGGACGAAACAACTGATCTTCCTGACTGAGCCAGTGGATGCCCAAACTGCATTCGCCTGGGGTCTGATTGATCGTGTTGTGCCGAAAGACGATGTTGTCAATTCGGCACAGGCCCTTGCGGCGGAGATGTCGAAGCGCCCGTCCCAGGCGCTTAGCCTGTGCAAAGCCCTGATCGGAGAGGCTACGCGGTTGTCTACCGCCGAGTTGATCTCCCGCTCGCTCGACGCCAGCGACCAGGTCTTTGCCTCCGCCGACTGCGAGGAGGGCGTGCGCGCCTTCTTTGCCAAGCAAGAGCCCAACTTCGGAATGAACTGAAGCCGCCGAAATCGGCAGGCATACTCACCATGTTTGCGCAGCGCAGGCAGCGTGCGACCGAGTGATCGCCGCCAGAAAGGAACTCATGATGAACGAGATCAACAACAGCACATCCAAACCACAGAACCTGATCTGCAATAGCTGGGTTCCGGCTCAATCCGGCAGGGTTCTTCCGGTCGTATCTCCGATCGATGGGGCGACATTCGCGGAGATCCCGGATAGTGACGCTGCGGATGTCGATCTTGCCATCGCCGCAGCTCGGGAAGCGTTCGAGACCGGTCCATGGTCAAAACTGACGGCTGTTGAACGCGGACGGCTGATGTTGAAGCTCTCCCTGCGTATTCTCGAAGAAAAGGAAGCCTTGGCGCAGATTGAGACGAAAGACAACGGCAAGCCGATCAAGCAGTCGCGCACCGACATGATCATGGCGGCCCGCTATTTCGAGTTCTATGGCAGCGCTGCTGACAAGCTGCATGGCGAAGTCATTCCGTTCATGAACAATTATGACGTCGCGATGTACCGCGAGCCGCATGGCGTCGTCGCGGTGATCTTGCCTTGGAACTATCCGGCGCAGCAGGTCGGCCGGTCAATCGCCCCCGCGCTTGCGATGGGTAACACGGTTGTCCTGAAACCTTCCGAGGATGCCTGCCTGAGCGCCTTGCGGATTGCAGAGCTTGCCGTCGAAGTCGGATTCCCCGCGGGGGTCTTCAACGTTGTAACCGGGCGCGGAGAAACCGCCGGCAAGGCCCTGACCGAACATCGCGGCGTGGACTTTATCTCCTTCACCGGTTCGCCCGAAGTTGGAACACTGATCCAGATCGCTGCGGCAAAGAACTATGTCGGTTGTACGTTGGAGCTTGGCGGCAAATCTCCGCAGATCGTATTCGAAGATGCCGATCTTGACGCCGCAATCCCGGTGTTGGTGACCGCCCTGATCCAGAACGCTGGCCAAACCTGTTCGGCAGGCAGTCGTGTTTTGATCCATCGCCCCATCTTCGATCAGGTCGTCGCGGAACTGAAATTGCGGTTCGAGGCGATTGAAGTCGGACTGTCGGGCGAAGACGATGTGATGGGCCCCCTGATTTCCGCCAAACAGAAGCAGCGTGTCGAGCGCTATATCGCGGAGTCGGATCAGCCCATTATCGCCAAGGGCCGGATCGGGTCCAACACACCAAGTGACGGCTTTTACGTCGCGCCGGTTCTGTTCGGCCCCTGCAACCCCAACTCGCGTATCGCTCAGGAAGAGGTCTTCGGCCCGGTCCTGTGTGTGATTCCGTTCAAAGACGAGGCGGAAGCTATCGCCATCGCAAACGGGACAGATTATGGGCTTGTCGCTTCGGTCTGGACACGCGACGGCGCCCGCCAGAAGAGGGTGGCAAAGGCGTTGCTTTGCGGGCAGGTCTTTGTGAACAATTATGGTGCGGCGGGCGGCGTCGAACTGCCGTTCGGCGGTGTTCGCAAATCGGGTCACGGGCGGGAAAAGGGTGTGATAGCCTTGCATGAGTTCTCGCGTATCAAGACTGTCGTGAACTATTTCGGCTGACGCACGCGCCGCAGGCAACACCGTTCAGTGAAGGGAGCGTCACATGAAAATTGCTGTAATGGGGGCAGGTGCGGTTGGCTGCTACTATGGTGCCATGTTCGCGCTCGCCGGACATGAGGTCGTGCTGATCGGGCGGGCACCCTTCGTCGATGCCGTGTCGCAAAGTGGACTGACCCTCGAGAAGGGCGGTGAACGTCTTGTCGCCAAGGTGAGGGCCAGCACTGATCCTTCGATGATCCGCGGCGCTGACATCGTGATGGTCTGTGTAAAGTCCGGCGATACCAGAGAGGCCGGGCAGCAAATCGCACCTCATCTGGCGCTAGGTTGCATCGTGCTCAGCCTGCAGAACGGTGTGTCGAATGCCGAAACCCTCGGGCAGATTACCGGGCGTCCGGTACTGCCCGTCGTAGTCTATGTCGCCAGCCACATGATTGGCCCAGGGGTTGTGCGTCACGAAGGGCGCGGCGATCTGGAACTGTCGGGGCAAGGTGCGGAGGTAGTCGCCGACATCTTCAACGTGGCCGGTGTCGAGACGCGCGTGTCTGACGATGTCATGGCTTCGCTCTGGGCGAAGCTGGTGGTGAATTGCGCCATCAATCCGCTGTCGGCCATCACCGGGTTGCCCTATGGCAAGATCGCGGCGCAGGAGGGTATGCCGGAACTGATGCGGGATATTGCCCGCGAAGCCCTTTCCGTCGCGCAGGCGGAGGGCGTTTCCGTGCCAGACGCAGTTTTCGAAACAATCCGAACCATACCCGTCACAATGGCCGGTCAGCACTCCTCGACGGCGCAGGACCTAGGACGCGGCAAACCGACCGAAATCGACTACCTCAATGGGGAAATCGTGAGTCGAGCCGCTAAACTGGGCATCGACGTACCGATCAATCGCACCCTGACCTTGCTAGTGAAAAGCGCCGAGCGCGGGAGCACCGTTGATGGTAAAACGAACAGTATTGGACAATAATATGCTGAACATACAACATATTTCCGCGTTTTCGAGCGGACAGGATGGCGGGAACCCGGCGGGTGTCGTGATCTGTGACACCCTGCCTGAACCTGCCGTAATGCAGAAAGTTGCGGCGGAAGTCGGCTATTCGGAAACCGTCTTTGCCGCGCCCGAGGGCGATGCGTGGCGGGTCCGATATTTTGCTCCCGAGGTCGAAGTGGATTTCTGCGGCCATGCAACGATTGCACTTGGCGCGGCCCTGGCACGCCATGTTAGGCCGGGGCTGTTCACGCTCGACATCAATCGCGCGCGCATAACCGTCGAGGGCCATTCGTCCGACGCCAGCTGGGGGGCAGCCTTCCAATCGCCGCCGACGTGCAGCGGACCTGTGGCCGCTGCTGTCCTGGCGGAAACCCTGGATATCTTTGGCCTGTCGCGCGACAGTCTCGACCCGCGCATTCCCCCCGCCGTGGCCCATGGCGGCGGCGATCACCTGATCCTTGCGCTGAAAGACCGCGAGGCCCTGCGCGAGATGAAGTATGACTTTGCCCGGGGGCAGGCTCTGGCGACCCGCGAAGGTTATATCACTTTTAATCTGGTCTACGCCGAGACGGCGCAACTGTTCCACGCGCGCAATCCGTTCCCGCTTGGTGGCGTTTATGAAGATCCTGCGACGGGGGCCGCCGCCGCGGCTCTGGCAGGATACCTGCGCGACATCGACTGGCCGCATCAGGGCCGCGTAACCATCCGCCAAGGCGAGGATATGGGCGTGCCTTCGCGGCTGATCACCGAGATCACGCCGGAACGGGGTGCCAGCATACGCGTTACGGGAGAGGCCCGTACCGTCCGTGAATCGCAAGAGATCGAGATTTGAGACATGACGACACCTGAACAGAAACTGGAAGCACTCGGCCTGACCTTACCGCAAGCGCCTGACCCACTGGCCGTTTACCGACCAGTGCGAAAGATCGGAAACACGCTTTACCTGTCTGGCCAGATTCCGCGCAATCCCGATGGGACATTTATCACCGGTCGTCTCGGGGACGATGCAACGGTCGAACAAGGCTACGCGGCGGCGCGCAATGTCGGGCTGCAACTCTTGTCGGTGGTCAAGTCGGTCGCCGGGGATCTGTCGGCTGTCGAGGCGGTGGCCAAGGTTACCGGTATGGTCAACGCGACACCGGATTTCATCGATCACGCCAAGGTCGTCAACGGCTGTTCCGAACTTTTCATCGAGGTTCTGGGCGAAGCAGGATATCACGCGCGCGCGGCCGTCGGCATGGGTTCACTTCCGCTTGGGGTCATGGTCGAGATCGAAGCTATCTTCATCGTCAAGGAATGAGTGCGCTGGAAGCGATCAGGGCGCCGCTGTTCGTGCCTGCAGATCGATCCGAGCGTTTCGCAAAGGCCGCCGCGTCGGGGACCGATGCGATTATCCTCGATCTTGAGGACGCGGTAGCCGACGGTGCCAAGGATGCTGCCCGCGCCGCATTGCGTCGCGATTTCATCGAACTGCCAGTGATCGTGCGCATCAACGCAATCGGGAGCACCGCGTTTGAATCCGATCTGGCTGCGGTAGCGACCTTGCGCCCCGACGCAATTATGCTGCCCAAGGCCGAGGGTGCCGATCAGATTGGGTCACTGACCGATGTGCTGCCGTATCCGGTCATCGCGCTGATCGAATCCGCACGGGCCCTCGCCAATGCGCGCGCGATCGCCGCGGCAAAGGGCGTGGCGCTGCTAGCCTTTGGATCGATCGATTTGCGCCGATCTGCGCTGCGCCCATACCCGCGTGGTATTGGCTCCTGCGCGTTTCGAACTCGTTTTCGCGTCGCGTCTAACGGGCATTGCCGCACCGCTCGACGGGGTGACTGTGCTGCCTTATGATCTGTCGGCCACATCTGGCGACGCCTCGCATGCCCGCGCGATCCTAAGCCGGGTGGATCATCCCGCGCCGTAGTGGCGAAGAGTATAGCAAATCGAGATATTTCATGACACGCCCCACTTTCGCCGCATGGCTCTCCGACACCAACGATGTAACCCAGACATTTCTCGCGGCCGGACAAATTCCGGGGCTGATCAACTTGGCGGGCGGCCTGCCAGATCCGGCCACATGGCCTGTCAATGATTTGTCAAAACTGGCAGAAAAGGCCGTAGCTAACCACCCGAGCGAGGCGCTGGCCTATGCCCCGATCAGCGGATTGCCAATTTTGCGCGACCTGATCGCAACGCGGTTTTCCGCACCGGGATTGACGTTGACCCGCGACAATGTGCTTATCACCACAGGCGGCATGCAGGCGCTTGACCTGATCGGAAAGGTTCTGCTGGAAGAGGGCAGCCTCGTTGCAGCGCAAAGCCCGGCCTATCTGGGTGCGTTTGACGCGTGGCGGCCGCGCTTGCCCCGGTATCGTCTGATGGTGTTGGAAGCGGGAGATTTTGACCCTGCCGCGGCTTTTGCGGGTGCGCAATTCGCCTATACGGTGCCGAATTTTTCAAACCCCTCCGGTCGGCTTGTCGATTTGACCCAACGGCAGGTATTGGTCGAGGCGGCGCACCAGACCGGCACCTGGCTGGTCGAAGATGATCCCTACGGAACGCTTTATTACGATGGAGCACCCCTGCCACGGATGCTGACGCTCTCAGCGCAGCACGGCAGCGGCCCCTATGACGGCCCGGTCATCTACCTGGGCACGCTGTCAAAAGAGCTTGCGCCCGGTTTCCGGATCGGCTGGGTTATCGCGGTACCCGAAATGATCGCGGCGCTTGTATCGGCAAAGCAGGGATCGGATATGAGTACCTCCGGCCTCTGCCAGCGGATCGCCTATGACGCCATCTCCACCGGTCTGACGGATCGGGTCTTGCCGGGAATCCTCGATCTCTACCGTGCCCGCCGCGACGCGCTGTGTACCGCGATGGAAACGCACCTTGCTGACCTCTTCGACTGGGAGGTGCCGTCAGGTGGTATGTTCGTCTGGGCCACGGCGCGCGATCCGCGCCTGAATACCGATGATTTGCTGCGTGTGGCGATGGCGCATGGCGTCTGCGTTTCGCCGTCGAGCGTCTTCGATCCTGAGGGGATGAACCGCCGTTCCATCCGGGTGAATTTCACACTGAACAACCTTGAAACGATGATCGAAGGCGTCCGGCGTCTTGCCGTAGCGGCAAAATCGGTACTGTCTAAGACGGGTTAACACTCGGCACCGGCCCGGAGCACACCGGATTAGAGCCGCGCTGCCGCCTGCCTGCTCCGGCGCAAGGAAATCGTAAAGGACCGGACCAGCAATAGGGCCGTGACCAAGTAGATCACCAGCGCGATCAGACTTCGCACGAGGATGTCGAAGTTTCCTCCTGAGATCGACAATGCCCGCCTGAGATCGTTTTCCATGTCCGCCCCCAGAAGCAGGCGTAGCACGACCGGAACCAGTGAGATGTCCAGCTTGCGCAGAGCATAGCCACAAGCACCGAAACCGATCATCACGAACAGATCAAATGCCGAGTGGCTGATCGAGTAGATGCCGATAAAGCTGACCATGACGACGAGAGGCATGAGCAGCCAATGTGGCAGACTCAGCATGCGGGTAAAAAGCCCGACCATCGGCACGTTCAGAATAAGCAGCATGACATTGGCGAGATAAAGTGCCGCGATCAGCCCCCAGACAAGATCCGGTAGCCTTTCGAAAAGAAGCGGTCTGGGTTGGATGCTGAGCGATACAAGCAGAACTTGCATGACCGCCGTGGTACCGCTTCCGGGCACGCCAAGTGTCAGCATCGGAATCAGTGTCCCGGCCGATGCCGCGTTGTTGCCTGCCTCGGGCGCGCCGATGCCACGCGCATCGGCGATGCTGTCGGCCAGATGGGCCTCCGTGATCTTGTTCATCGCCACATTCCCTTTCCTTGCCCGTTGGCCCAGGCAAGCGGCGGTGCGGTCACGACTTCAGAGTGCCGTCCATCGTCGTGATGCACGCACCGCCCACAAAGACTCCGTGATCGGAATCGATCCGGATTGAGACGAAGCCGTCGCGCCCGGTCATTCGCCCCTGCCGCGCGATGTAAGAATCGCCCTGCCCGATCTGGGAAGCCTTCAGCCGGAAACTCGCCACGCACCCATTGCCGCTGCCGCAGACGGGATCCTCGTTTACGCCGGTCGATGTCGGGAAGGACCGTGTTTCGATCCCCGTATCGCTGACCGCGTATAAGCATACGCCGATGGCCCCGAGGCGGCGCTCGAAATCGGCGCAACTGGCCAGGTCCGGCGCGATCCCGCGCAGGGAAACGACGTCGGAGATTTCAGCGGCGATCCAGACGGCCCCCACGTCCACCACTGCAGGTGCCGGGTCGGCCAGCACCTTGTGGCCAAGGATGGCGTTCAGTTCGTCGATCTCTTCGCCAGTCAGCAGACGGTGTTCCGCCGGTGGCAGTTCAAAGGTCAGACGCCGTTCGTCTCCGGCAGCCTCGACCGAGATCGGAACGAGGCCCTTGGCACATTCCTGGACCAGCTTCCCTTCCGTGGGGGTGAACAATCCGGCCTCCAGGACCGCATGTGCCGTCACGAGGGTCGGATGGCCTGCAAAGGGAAGTTCGGTTGTCGGGGCGAAAATGCGGAGCTTGTAATCCGCTCCGGCGTCGGTTGAACGCATGACAAAGGTGGTCTCGGACAGATTGATCCAGCGGGCGATGGCCTGCATCTCATCATCCTTCAGCCCCTCACCGTCCAGGACAACCGCGACCGGGTTTCCAAGGAAATGTTCCTTCGAAAAGACATCGACGACCTTGTAATTTCTGTTCATGGATTATTGCACCCGATATTGCCTGACCCGTTGAAGGCGAACGCAGAATACGCTCAATCCCGTCGCGGCACCTCTTTGATGACATCCGTAACCGACCCGTCGCGATACTCCGACACCGCCACGATCCGCCCGTCTGCCGGATGGATCGCCGCGCGGGTCGCCACCGCCGCCGCGTCGCGCTGCAAGTCAGCGATGTTGCGCAGGGGCAACCCCGCGTGGCCCAACCGTTCCACCAGATCACCGCGCCGCGGGTTCACAGCGATCCCGGCCTCGGTCACCAGAACGTCGACGGTTTCTCCGGGCGTGGTCACCGTGCCGACGCGGTCAACGACCTTGGCAAAGCCTGCCGCCGTCAGCCGTGTGGTGATGATGGTCAGTTTGGCGCCCGCAGCGGTATCAGCGTGCCCGCCCGAGCCACCATTGATCATCCCATCTGAACGGGTGGTGACATTGACATTGAAATCCAAGTCGATCTCAGTCGCGCCCAGTACGACGGTATCCAGCAGATCAACCACCGCGCCGCGTGGGCCGGGGCAGGCATAGACCGACGCCGACATCCCCAGATGGCGCGGATTGCTGGCATAGGATTGCACGGCGGCAAGATCGAAGCACTGCACATCGAGCAGCGCTTCGAACAACTCAGCCTCGAGCACCTTGACGTGGAATCCGGTGATACCGCCTGCTGCGAAACTGCCCTTTATCCCGGCTTTGGTCATGTAGCGCGCGAGTTCATCCGCTGTGGCGATGGAGATACCACCGGCACCGTTTTGCAACGAAAAGCCGGGGATCAGTAGCCTGCTCGCCTCAATGACGGCGGCCGTGCGCCGCGCGATTTCCAGCCCGATAGGTTCGGTGGTGGGGCGCGTGATGCCCGACAGGATACCTGCTGCATCGCCGATGCTTTTCACCGGGACCACCCAATCGATGGATTGCTGATCGATCTCGATCTGCGGGACCGGGAAGGGCACCAACGTATCGGTCACGGCGACCACGAGGCGGGCCTTGACGATATCAGCCTTGGGATAGCCTAGGGCGCCACAGGCCCGCGGTCCGATTGAACCAGAGATATTGCCAAGCGGATCGGCGGCGGGGGCCGCGACAAACGCCACATCAATAGGCAATTCGCCCGCCGCAATGGCCCGGGCGCGTCCGCCATGGGTCCGCAGGATCGCCGGTCTTGGCAGAGCCCCAACCGAGATCGCTTCGGCGACCGGGCCTGAAATGAAGCCCGCAGAAACCCCGGTGACAGTGCCGCGTTCGATATGGCCCACCAACGGTTCATGCACCGGAAAGATCGACGAGGCCGCAACGTGGAGATCCTTGAGCCCCCGCCGCTCGGCCACCGCCAGCACCATATTCAGCACCGCATCGCCGTTGCGCAAGTGATGGTGAAAGGACAGCGTCGCGCCGTCACGCAGGTCGCATGCATCAAAAGCGGCCTCCAGATCGGCCAACAGCTTGCTGCCCACCCGCTCTGACATACTGGCGCGATAGAGGCGGATCGTGCCATAACCCTCAAGCACGGCGGGGAAGTTTTCTCGGTTCATGGGCTCGCTCACACTCTTCAGGCCCTTTCTGCGCGGCCAGCCCCAAAGGCGCTGCCAGGGCGTTGCGACAGACGCTCGCCGTTGAATTTGATCGGGTTCGACAAGAGGCGCATATCAGGACGCATCTCGTGGGGGACGTCCGAGATCATGCCAACCTCTTCAATAAACGGATTTTCCAATGCATCGCGCACACTGAGAACCGGTGCGACGGGTAGCAGGCCGCGGAATGTTTCAAGCCAATGTTCCGCCGGGGCTTTGGCGAACTCGGCGTCCAGAACCTCGGTCAGCGCATCGCGGTTCGTTGAGCGCGTGTGCTGATTGACAAAGCGCGGGTCCGACTTCAGGTCATTGCGGCCCAATTTATCCACCATCAACTCCCAGAACCGCTCGGTCATGCACATCACATAGATCCAGCCATCCTGCGCCGTGAACGTCTGCACCGGCGAGACCGACATATGCGATCCGCGCGCCACGCGGCTGCTTTCCAATCCCTCGTTGAGATACCAGGTCCCGGCATAGCCCAGCTGATGCAGCGCCACGTCGAACAGACTGACATCGACATCGCATCCCTCTCCGGTCTGCCCGGCCTTCCGCAGCGCCGCCAGGAGCCCCAGAACTCCAACCGTTCCGGTCATGAAGTCGATGATAGACACGCCAAAGCGAGTGGGGTCTGCGGACGGGTCGCCGGTCAGGTGCATCAGCCCCGCTTCGGCCTGCATCAGAAAATCATATCCCGGCCAGTTGGCACGGGAATTATTCCGCCCATAGGCCGAGATATGCAGGCAGACGATGTCCTTCTTGGCAGCTTTCAGAGTCGCATAGTCGATGCCAAGTTTTCCTGGCTGATCGCCACGCAAGTTGTTCATCACCGCATCGGCCGAGCGCGCGATCGCCAGAAAGGCTTCGCGCCCTTCTTCACTCTTCAGATCGAGCGCGATGCTGTTCTTGTTGGTGTTCCAGCCCTGAAACACCAGGCTGTCGTTGTCACCCAGAAAGTACGGGCCCATTTTGCGTGCTGGATCGCCACCCGAGGCGGTGTTTTCCACCTTGAACACAGTCGCGCCCATATCGGCCAGATACATCGAACCATAGGGGCCGGCTGCAAAGTGCTCGACAGTTACGATCTTCAGGCCTTCCAAAGGTTTCATGCCAGCTCTCCCTTTCATCTTCCTGCTGTGCATGAACGGCATTCAGGCGCACGGCCGCAGGCTGCTGTCCCCTGACGTTCGCCAAGGGATTCCTATCTTCGTGGATGGGATTCGTTGTCTTGCAGACAAGATAGATCAGAGGTGGTTGTTCAATCTATCTTATTAAACTGAAAGATTAATCAGTTATTGTGACGTGAATCCGAGGGACGTCGGGCTGGCAAATCTGGCATCCTCTGGCTCGTTTACCGTTGATTATACAAGCCACGGACTACTCACATTCAGCCGATCAGGGCCAGATGTGCCGGGTTTCGGTAACGATAACGCCATACAGGGATTTGGCGAAGTTGGGTGCGTCCGCGAGTAGCTCCTGACCCTCCTTGCTCGCAAATGCGGCATCATGGTCTTCGACGGAGTCAAACCACAGTTCAGAAAAACCGTCCCAACCAGCTTCCGGGAAAGAGTCGCGATCAATCAGATTGGTGGTATAGCGGCGGAGTCCGGGAAGCTTCTTGCAAAGTTCCGCGTGCGTTCCAAGCCAGTGCTCATGAAATTGCTCCAGAGTCAGATCATCGCGCTTGATCAGATAGCCGATACGCTTCGCATACGACATTGCGTCCTCCTTACTTGATTAGAGTTCTGTTCAGGAGCGCATCGTGAGCGTCGCAGACTCCGTATCTTGAAGCGTAGACGAACCGAGCTTATTCATTCAATCTTGTAAAACTGACCTATTTTGCAGATTATCTAAATTAACATGACGCGCTTGCCTAGCGGTGCGTTGCCACCCGTCAACTTGCCCATGGAGAACGCTGTTGTCCGTCAATCTCAAACTCTTGCACACCTTCGCTCAGGTGGCCCAGTTGCGCAGTTTCACCCGGGCCGCCGAAGAACTTGGCCGCACGCCATCGGCGATCAGCATGCAGATTGCCGAGCTTGAAGATCAGATCGGCCTAAAATTGCTGGAGCGCACAACGCGCAGTGTAACCCCGACGCCGGATGGGGCACTCCTGCTTGAACGGGTCCAGAACTCGATTCGGAGCCTCGAGGACGGAATCTCCGAGGCGCGCGATGCAGCCGAACGCAGAATGGGGCGCGTCGTTTTCGGATGCGCTCCTACATTGGCTGCAGGGACTCTCGCACCCGTATTGACACAGTTTCGGTCCCGTTTTCCGAAAGTGGCACTTCAGGTTCGAGAGGTCACATCGAACGATCTGCTGAACGCCGTTCGGCAACGGGAAATCGATTTTGGCATAACCCCCTTTGTGCAAGCCAAATCGGACCTGGTGTTCAAGCGCCTGCTGCGCGAACCACTCGTGGCTCTGGCCTCTCATGATCATTTCGAGGACCTTCCGGAAACGCTTTCCCGTGATTTACTGTCTCGTTTGCCACTGCTCGTTATGCAAGGAATGCCGGTCATTGTGCTGCAAGATGAGCGGGAGACGCCTGCGATGCTGACGGAATATCTCGAACGGTCCGGACGATCGCTGAACATTGCTTGCAGTGTGCGCCAAGCGGCTACTTTGGTGGACTTGGCGACATCCGGGTTGGGGATAGGCCTAGTTCCGAAGTTGGCGGTTCCGGCTCAGATGCCGGAGCACGTTCGGGTCTTGTCACTGTCCGAACCGGAGGTCGTTCGGGACATAGGAATTGCGACACTCAAGGGCGAGGTATTAAGCAAACCAGCGCTTGCCTTGGCTGGAATGTTCAAGTCTCAGTTGAGTGGCGGATTGTCCAATTTGTCAGTGTCCCAGATTATAAGCTAATGGGACGAACTGCCGTCTCACCAACCCGCTGCTACTGTGGCGGACCTAGGTGGAGAAAAGAGCATCTGATGGGCATCAAGGTTTTGGGCATTGATCTGGGCAAGACCTTTTGCAGTCTTGCCGGGCTGGACGCAGTAGGAGCGGTGGTGTTTCGCAAGCGCTCTCAAGCCTCTTTACTATTTTGTATCGCTCGACGGATTGCCTCCGTCGTCGTGACGCTGCCGTGGAGAACCTGGCCCATAGTGCTTCCTCCCATTCCAAGGAAAATAATGCACCATCAAAATCTGGGATCAAACATTTAAGGCACACCGGCTTTAACCTGAGATTACACCGGCTGCGCCGAGAAAATCATACCACGCCTCGGACGCTCCCGCTCGAGTGAAGAAGGACGGGCGGAACGGTTGAGATTGGCGTAGATGGCTGTCGCCAACCCGCCGAATCTGGGTCGTCACACGCTACCTCGCTGGCGTGTCATCGCACCGAACCGCTCTCGGGCGGCCTGTTCCCAAGTGAATTCTCGGCTAAAGTCCCGCGCTGCGTTTCCCAACCGAGCCCGCAAGTCAGCGTCATCGCTTATGCGGCGGATTGCATGTGCCGTGCTGTCAACGTCGGTAGGATCAACGACGAGGGCCGTCTTGCCATCCACCGCGATCCGGCCACCCCCGTTTACCGATGTGACCATGGGCAATCCATGTTCTGCAGCTTCCACTGTAACTTGTGGCCCACCTTCCGCCAACGACAAGAATAGGAAGGCGTCGGCCTTCTTGTAGGCTTCATCAATGGCATCCGAATATCCGTGCAGCTTGACTGATGGGAGGTTCAGAAAATCGGCGAAGGCGTTGGCAAAGGCCGAGTCAAGTATTCCATAGAGATGCAATGTCCCGGGCTCCCCCGCCTGCTTCCAGCCACGAAGCAAATGATGCACACCTTTTTCTAGATTTACGCGCCCAACAAACAGGAACTCCAACGGCCCATCTTGATTGCCTCTAAGCGGTTTTGGTATTGGTGGGATAGTGCATTGAGATGCATATCGAGTCAGAACAATTTTTTCCGCGTCGCACCCATAATCGACAAGGGATTGCCGTGCCAGGGCGTTAGAGCTGAACACAATATCCGCATCGTTCAGAAAAATCTCCTGAGAAGCGATTTTCTCGGGTGTCACATAGTGGGAATAGGTCAATCCCTCGCGGTCCATCTCCTCCTCGATTATCCGTTTTTCAGCCTGCGTATGAAAGTTTATAACCTCGACGGCGATACGACAGCCGCGATCCCTAAGGATTGACAACGCTTTGGGCGCAAGGGATGGCCACACATAGACCAAGGCACCTTCAGGAACTATGCGCGGAATCATCCGTTCTGTTGCACGACGCAACATTGGGCCGAAATAACTGTAAGGCAGAAAACTTCCCACATTGCTAAAAGGGATCCGGAGCGTGCAGCCTGCGGGTACATCCACACGCCGCCGTGTTCCGAAGATGTACGATTCATATCCCAACTGCCCTGCGGCTTTGCAAATGCTCAGGCAGGTATGTGCAGGTCCTTTGCCATCGAAGCCCATAGGATTGACGACATATATTGGTTTGCCGAGGTCATGCCCCTCGGGCGTGGTAACAGTCATGCGCCTACACCTTTCCTAGCCCCAATAGCCAGCGCACCCATGATAACGCGGGCTTTTCTATCAGATGCCAACACAACCAGTGCCACACGGACAGACAAGCGCAACGGAACGTAACCCTCCACACGTAGGGATGGTTCCAATCATAAATGGGAGAACCAACTCAAGACAATCCACTGCCTTTCCTGATAGGAACAATGAGAGTGACATAGGGTATCAGACAGACAGATACCTTGGAATTCTAACCTGCTTCACGCCCGATATAAACATATCAATGTAGCCACGACCAGTCATCGCCGGATCTGTAAGTGGAGTTATCGCTGAAAATTGGTGGTGGCCCTTGGTCCGACCACAACCCTTGCACCGCCCGTGGCAAGAGTTTTCGTGTTTCGATCAGGGTGACAGGCTGGTGATGTCAGCGCAAACGAAATGGTGAAAATTCGACGGCGCAAATCGCCTGCCGGAGAGCGTCGGAGTATTGCATTCAAGGACGGGATCAAGCACCTTCAAACCCCGCCTGATCACGCCGTCACCAACTTTCGGGCATGGCTCCGGCCAAGTTCACGCCGCATAATCAATCATACAAACAAGCCAGAGCCCCCAATACTCAGACCGCTCGGATGTTCCATTCTATACGAAGACCGACAGTGCATTATCAAGTGGTCCTGAGACGGCCAAGCGTTCTGAGCATCAGATAGGTGGCATGAAACAGATAGCGCAAATTTCCCGGCTGCGCCTGCCAGGCTGCCCAGCCGTGAGAGGCGGCCGTTGTATATTGCCCGAGGGCTCGGTGGCCTCCGGCGATACGATGATGATGATGTGCCAGCACACCGGGGTAGCGCCCTAGAAGATCATAATGTTTCTTCAAAATATGTTCCTGGGCGGCGAGGCGCTTCTTCGAGGAATGCGTGAGTGAGTTCTCAGACATCCGCTGCACGACGAGATCGTCGTCGATGAAAGCCACCGGCCCTAGGGACGCAACGCGTAGCATCAATTCCCAATCGACCAAGGCGGGGAGTGCTTCGTCGAAACCGCCGATCTGGTCAAGAATGTCGTGCCGCACGACCAGCATTTGGGTCGAAATATAGTTCTCGAGCGCTAGGCTGGGTAGTATGTCACCTTCTAGCGGAGACGTTTCGGGGGCCGGGCGCCGGTATTTTACCGGGGATTCAGGATGGGTGTCTTTCTTTATAAGCATTCCACAATAGGCCGCGACGAAATCACTGTCCTGTAGGTAGTCCATCTGGCGTTTCAGCTTACCGGGTAGCCAGATATCGTCGCTGTCCTGAAATGCGATCCAAGGTGCTGTCGAGGATCTTATGCCGTGGTTGCGTGCCTGGCTGGGGCCCCGGTCTCCGGAATTGTGTAGAATCCGCAATCGCGGGTCGTCAATACTTTCGAGAACGGCAATCGTGCCGTCGGTCGAATTGTCATCGACAGCGATCAGTTCAATTGGATCATAATCCTGAGTCAGGACGCTTAGGACAGCCTCATGGACTGTTGTTTCACGGTTGAAGCAGGGTATTATCACTGACACGAGTGGACTCGCAGCCGTCATTTTAATGAACTTTCTTGCTTAACCCGTATTGAACTACGGGGTGTGTTCCGGTCGAATCGTGTATAGCGAGGTCTGTTCCCGGACTCTGGAGGGGGTTCAGTTTGCATCTCGGTCTTGTTGCTGTCCGAGGTGTACATCCAAGCCCCGGCGCCGACAAAGAACATCACAAAGGTCGCCATCGTGTCCCAGACGTGCACGGTGATCAACGTGAAGCATATAGCAGCCAGAGTTATACCGTAAGCCGTTCGGCAGCGCGTCACGTCGTTGCCGGATATTTGTGCTCGACACAGCATCAGCATGTGAAAGAAGAATGAGGTAACGATCAAAATGAACCCGACAAAACCGTAGCGCATGGCTGTAACTAACCAGAAATTATCAACTGAAGATGTCAACCAATCCGGCCGGGCCCAGTCATTGAAACCAAGGCCAAATATAGGGTAGGTCCAGACAGAGGCCCAGCCGAACTGATTGGTCGCAATGCGCGTCCATCCTGTTCCGGAATTGAAAGTCATCGTTTCGATAATGATGGTGATTGGCGTTCGGTTCGAAGCTAGGTCGAGTGCAACATACAGAATGACGCTCAATATCAGGAAAAGGGTCCAACGCCCTCCCATGATACGGTTCCAGACCAGCAATCCGATTTGCATGGCGCACGCCAGCAACGGGGCGGACGAGAGCGACAGGAACGACATACCCAAAGTGAATGTAGCGGCGAACAAGGCCAGTGTTGGTCGGGCTGCAAACAGATAAAAAACATTCGCCAGCGCAGTAGAGCAAAACAGCCCGAACAGGATTGGGTGATCAAAGACGGAATAGACCCGTTCCAGTCCCATCCTGCCATAGGCGCTGTCACCTCTGTAGGGGGCGTCGAAGACGATGCGAAACAGATCAGGAAGGATCATTTTGCCGGTCGTGGCCTCAATCAAGGCAAAGGGAAGTAGGCAAGCCATGGCGATCAGGATGAACCGGATCATGGCATTGTAATCCTGTAAATTTCGCACCAAAATCCTCCCGACAAAATACCCTCCGACCATTTCGACCACGTTAATCCCGGCAAAAGGAATACGCTCAGTTCCATGCGAGACCACAAGGGCTAGCATGATCCAGAGGCCGAACAGGATGAACGTGAGATCGACAAACGTGAAACGTCCGGCTGCACCTTGTATAACTTTGATTGCGAACGGCACCGAAAAGACAAGGAGATATAACCGATTTGGCGACAGCCTCAGCCCCGCAACCTCCATAGAGATAGGCAGTAGGATCGTTATCAGGAAAATTGTCAAAAGTGGAGACGCGGCCGCCCGTGTCGCTAGTACACGACGAGGTCCTGTCTGTTCCTGCGAGCCAGCCGTGGTCACGCGAATTCTCCGCAAAAGAGGGTCAAAAAGAGAGCCGTGCGCCTTCATCGCAGGGAATGGCAATTCGTATTGCCGGTTTCCTAGCATACATGACATCAAGCGGGTTCCAAATTTTTTGGGGGCAGAATTAATTTATAGCCTTGGCTCTAGCATTTGTGGGCTTGCCTGATCCTGTCCTCCGGATGGGGAGTTGCTCAATGACGCACGGTTCAAGGAGCCACCACAGCAGAACGAGAAATGCCGACTCTTTTCATGACGCTTGCCCTTTATGTGTCAAATACTCATTTTCTGTTTTCACCGCGGGAGTGGGAAATTTTAAAGGCGGGCGCTCTTTCCAGCGATTGCCTATCACGAATCAACCAAGATTGTTCAGGAACTATTTCCCCGTTCAAGCGACTTTGTTCACGACCTGACGACAATCGCCGGTGAGGAGGTTTTGCTGGTCCGAAGCCAATTTGCCGAAAAAGGCTGAATTTCAATGTCTTCATAAAATGCGCCGCGTATTTTTCGATTCTGGCCAAATTATGTCTTGTTTTAGGCAGTCCAGGGGAGTTCACTGTTAACTGGGACGTAGATGCAAGTATGTGCCGCTCATTCGGTGTTTTCATTGGAATGGATTGTCCTGCATTGGATGTCGAATGCCTACTCGCTTATGAATGTGTGTAGAGGCAATTAGTTACGACCTTTGGTTACTTTTCAGAAACGCCTGTCAGCAGGCGCGGTTCTGAACTGAAAAGGCCAAGCGCCGCAGGTCAGTAGTTGTTTGGTGAAAAGATCTAACCGTTTTGCCCTAAGACCTCTTGGGGCCGTAATAATTCTAGGAGGTTTCCATGCCTTTGTCGGTATTGAATGGACTTGTTCTGCATCTGGAAACAGCGTCGGGATTAACCACGCAGAGTGGGACAGTTACGCGATGGGAGGATGCTTCCGCGTCCAATATCGTCCTAAATGCATCGGGAGATCCTACCCTCGTATCAGGGCTAACGCCAGCTGGCCTTCCAGCTATAGCCTTTGACGGGGAGGAAGACACGCTTAGGGCAGTTCTCGGACTGAGTGCTCTGCCCACTGGTAGTGCAGACCGGACGGTGTTCTTTGTGGTCGATTATCTGGGCACAAACGGGCGGTCATCTGGTGTGACCTATGGCACCAGCACGACCAATCAGACGTTTGGTCTGGTGGCGGGCGGTACTACGGGCAACTACGGGGTTCAGGGCTGGGGCGGTCAAAACGATTTTGACAGTGGAACGAATGGCATCTCACCGGGTTGGGCGGTGCAGTCGGTGGTGCTTAGTGACGATGTTCTGTCGCAGTATCTCGACGGGGACCTGATCGATACTGATACGCATACGTTTAACACCACGTTGACCCAACTGGTGCTGGGAGCCCATATCGGGGGGCTTGCCGAAGGCGAAATGAACATTGCTGCCGTGCTGATCTATGACCGGGCGCTGAACGCAGTGGAGCGGGCAGATGTCGAAACCTATCTGACTAACAAATACCTGACAGACGACGGCATCAACGACACACCGATCGCAGTTGGCGAGATCCTGGATGCGGGGATAGGAGTCACGACCGAGCTGGATATTCTCGGCAATGACTATGATGATGCTGTCTTGAACGGTTCGGCGATCACCATCTTAGATGGTCCCGATCATGGGACGATCGACAGCATCGATCCGGTGACCGGGCGCGTCACATACACCCATAACGGAAGCAGCGGTAGTTCGGACAGCTTCACCTACCAGTTAACTGATGCGAACGGAGCGGTGTCCGACGTGGCGACGGCCAGCTTGGATATCGGAACGCTGCCTTTGTCACTGGATGGGTTCCGTGACGAAGCCGTTGTTTCCCGTGGAGATATGACAGGGGGGTCGCCTTTTTTCCTGCCAATCTCGATGACCTTCCTGCCCGACAACCGGATGCTTTTGCTGTCCAAGGACGGGGAGATTCGGATTGTTGACCCGGAAACCGGGTCAAACAGCATCTATATGACCATCAACAATATCGATTCTGGCCAAGAGCGGGGCCTGCTGGACATCACGCTTGACCCCGATTTCGAGAATAACGGCTATTTCTATCTCTACTATACACCGAATAATCCGGAAAATGCCCGCATAGCGCGGTTCGAACATCAGGAAAATTCAGGGGGGCTTACCTCGACGGGGGCTTTGAACAGCGAATTTACCGTTTGGGAAGACACCGATGGATATTTGGCCTGTTGCCATTATGGCGGGGGTTTGGATTTTGGCCCCGATGACAAGCTTTGGCTGACCACCTCTGACAAGTTCCAGTCTACAACCCCGGGCGAAGGTGCCGCGGGCGGGAATGATATCATGCTTGATCCGGCGTCGTCCTCGGGCAAGATCATTCGGGTCAATTCGGACGGCACGGTGCCGGATGGGTCGGATGGCTGGGCGGCTAACCCTTGGGTGGATCCCAACGACGGCTTTAACGATTATGCTTGGGCCTACGGCCTGCGAAATCCCTTTCGCGCGCGGTGGGATGCGGAATATGGCCATTTCTACATCGGTGAGGTCGGTGGCAATCAGCAGCTGATCGCTCATGACGATATTCATACCAGCTCGCTGAATCAGGCTGGTGCGTTTTATGGCTGGCCCTTCTACGAAGGCACGCCCAACACCTATGTGAATGGTGGGGCGAGCCCGGAAGATCCAAACGACTATCCACTGCCGGATAACGACCTTGCTGATGCGGCCGCCGGTGATTTTTATTCTGCGCCGATCTTCTCAATCGACCATCAGGGGCAGTCGACCTCGATTACAGGCGGTGAAGTCTATCGCGGCGACATGTTTCCGGAGGAGTGGGACGGAGTTTACTTCTACGGCGATTACACCAATGATTTCATCAAGTACTTGGTCTTGGATGATACCGGCACGCAGGTTCTAGGGAACTTTGATTTTAAACCATCAGCTCAGCTTCCGGGCACCACGAATGAGATTGTCTCGCTGACTGTAGGAGAAGACGGCGCACTGTATTATGTGATGATAGCTTCTGGTGAGGTGCGCCGAATTACTTTTGACAGCAACGCTGCGCCGGAGATTGTCGCGACCAGCCTCACACCGCTCACAGGTGACCTGCCGCTGGTAGTCACCTTTACGGCATCTATCACTGACGCCGAAGGTGATGCGATGACCTATAGGCTGAACTTTGGGGATGGGACAATCGTCAATGACGTGGTTGCCGTCGATGGTATAATTTCGGTCCAGCACACCTATACGATTGATGGCCGCTATAACGTATCGCTGTCGGTATCGGACCCAGGCCATACCGTGCTTTCGTCGGCTTTCCAGATCGAAGCAGGGGATGTCAACTTCGCTCCTGTTATCACCGACGAACAATCGGATGTGGCCATTGGAGGTGCCGGTACAACTGAGATCACTTTTACAGCTACCGCAAATGACCCCGATAATGATGCGATGAACTACGTCTGGCACTTCGGGGACGGCAATAGCGCCACTGGGGTGGTTGGGCCGACCGGAGAAGTCACGGCCAGCCATACTTATGCCACCGAAGGCTCGTTTGAAGCCTTTCTCGAGGTGACGGACGGGACTGATACCACCTTTTCGTCAAATATAGAGATACAGGTTGGAATTTCAGATCAGGTTCCTGTAACGGGCGGTTTGGTGCTGCTGTTGCAGTCGGATATCAAGATTGGCTTAGCAGCGGGCAATACGGTTTCGGCTTGGCTGGACGGCTCGGGTAGCGGCAACAACCTGTTTGCTCAGGGTGATCCGCAGCTTGTGGCCAATGCAACGCCAACGGGTCAGGCCGCGCTTGCTTTTGATGGCGCAGACGACCTTCTGGAGCGGGTCAATTCTACCGACACGATTTTCAACCTCCCCACCGGCAACGCGGACCGGACGATATTCTTTGTGGTTGATTATCTGGATCACGAAGGGGTTTCCGCAGGTGTTGCCTATGGTGACGGGGTGCGGAATGAAACCTTTGGTCTGGTTTCGAGTTGGAACAACGAAACCCTTTCGGTGCAGGGTTATGGTGGATCGAACGACTTCGATTCGGGCATTGAGGCGGCGAGCCCTGGCTGGCTTGTGCAGTCGGTGGTGCTGGATGATGGTGCGTTCAACCACTATCTGAACGGTGGGCTGATCGATAGTGGCAGTCATACGTTCAACACCGACCTGCAACGTCTTGTGCTGGGTGAGGAGATCCGGGGCTTGGGTGAAAGCCAACTCGAAATCGCTGCCGTACTGATCTATGATCGAGCGCTGAACGAGAGTGAACGAGTGCAGGTTGAAGACTTCCTGCAGAAAAAATATATCGCCGATCCTAACAATATTGCGCCGGTTGCTGCCGATGATGCGGTGACCTTTGTCGAAGACACGGCTATTGTCGGGAATGTTTTGGCCGACAACGGCAACGGAGTGGACAATGATGCCAATGGCGACACTTTGAGCGTGTCGCTGCTCAGCGATGTCA
>NZ_LADY01000011.1:0-72973 GCF_000961715.1 Roseovarius sp. BRH_c41
CCCGCGCCACGGGCGCGGTCGCCTCCCCCTCCGCCTCGTCCAGCAACGCGCCGCGCGCCGGGTCCACCCGCCGCGCATGCAGCACCGCCTGCATAGCACCGGACTCCTCGGCCCGCTGATCGGCGGCACCGCGCGGCATCATGGTTTCCTGATCCCAGCCCAGCCGCCCGGCCACCTGCGCCAAGGCCTGCGTCTCGCGCTCGCGCGCCATCAGATCATCATAGGCGCTCATGCTCAGCTTCCCCGAATGGATGTGGCGCGCGGATACTGGCTCAGGAACCGCGCCCGCAGGATCAGCACCCAGAGCACCACCGCCACGAATTGATGCGCAATCGCCAAATGCCAGGGCGCGATATAGAGCACTGTCATAATGCCCAGAACAATCTGGAGCAGCAGCACGGCAAAGGCGGCGTTAAAGGCACCCCGCGTCTGCACATGCGCACTCTTGCGCCCGCGCAGCCAGACCACCACGGCAAAGATCAGCAAGAGATAGCCGCTCATCCGGTGAATGAATTGCACCGTGCCGGGGTTCTCAAAGAGGTTCCGCCACAGGGGCTGCAAGTCCATCATATCGGGGGGCAGAAATCCCCCCGCCATCAGCGGCCAATCGGTATAGCTGCGCCCGGCATCTATCCCGGCCACCAGCGCCCCCAGCAGGATTTGCAGGAACGCAAAATGCATGAGACCCGTCGAGAGACTGTAGAGCTTCGCCTCCCGCCCCCGCCGCGCCTGCATCAAGTCCCGCTCTTCGCGCCCCAAGAGGAACACGAACCAGGCAATCACCCCCAGAATGACAAAGGCCAGCCCCAGATGCGTCGCCAGCCGGTAAGAGGCCACCGCCACCCTCTCACCGCTCAGACCAGAGGACACCATCCACCAGCCAATCGCGCCCTGCGCGCCGCCCAGTGCGCCCAGTACCAACAGACGCCCGGTCCATCCTTTGGGAATCTGCCGCGCCAGCAGGAACCCGAAAAAGCCCAAGGCCCAGACAAGCCCGATCACCCGGCCCAATTGCCGGTGCCCCCATTCCCACCAATAGATGAATTGAAACTCCGCAAGGGTCATGCCCTTGTTGACCAACTCATATTGCGGAATGGCCCGGTATTTGTCGAACTCTTCCATCCAATGCGCCTCAGACATCGGCGGCAGCGCCCCCGTCACGGGCTTCCATTCCGTGATGCTGAGACCACTGTCAGTGAGCCGCGTCAGCCCGCCCACCGCGATCATCACCACAACCAGCGCAAAGAGCACCATCAGCCAGACCCGGATCGCACCCCGCGCGCCGCGGCGGCCCGTGTCGATCATGCCGCCTTGCGGCACGGGCTTCACGGCCCCTGTCTGTCCCACCTCTTCGAAAATGCTGCGTTTTCCGCTCATGCTCACGCCTCTTCCTGTTCGCACCTGGCAACACTAGGGCGCGTCCCCGCCTGCTTCAACTGCGCGCCTTCCAGCGGACCATCTGCCGCATCACCCCATGCAAGGTCTGCACATCGGCCCGCGTCATCGGCATCCGGCTCCACATATTGCGCAGGTTGGTTTTCATGCTCCCGGCCTTGTGCTCGGGAAAAAAGAACCCGGCCTCCTCCAGCCGTTCCTCATAATGTGCCGCCAGCGCCTCGACCTCGACCTGCGCGGCCCAGTCGGTCTTGGCCAGATCGACACGCGCAGGCACCACCTGCCCTGCCGCACGCTGCCATTCATAGGCTGTGAGCAACACGCATTGCCCAAGGTTGAGACTGGCAAACTCCGGATTCACCGGCACGTTGATGATCGCATTGGCGCGGGCGATATCGTCATTCTCCAACCCTGCGCGTTCCGGGCCAAAGAGCACCGCCACCTTTTCACCCGCCGCAATCTTCTCCGCCGCCAACATCATGGCGCGCTCGGGGCTCAGCACCGGCTTGGTCAGCCCGCGCGCCCGTGCCGTCGTCGCCAGCACAAAGGAACAATCCGCCACCGCATCCGCGGTGCTCTCGACCAGGAGCGCCTCGTCAAGCAATCGCCCGGCCCCGCTCGCCATCGCCACAGCCCGCTCATTGGGCCAACCATCGCGCGGCGCCACGATACGCATCCGATCGAGGCCGAAATTCCACATCGCCCGCGCCGCCGCTCCGATGTTTTCACCCATCTGCGGGCGCACGAGCACAAAGGCAGGCTGCGGGCGGTCGGTCGGCATCGGCACTCTCGATCTGGTGTCACAGAATGGGGCCCGCCACCGGCAAGCCCCCTCTTTCATCGGTCTTCAAATACTCAGATCCAACCGGGCGGCAAATGCCGCGCCACCGGATCAGACCGCGGGATTACTCCGCAGCCTTGGTCGAATGGTCTCCACCGCCATCGCCGGAGGATCCGTTCCCCTCGGACTTGGGCACACGCTTGGCACGCGGCTTGCGCGGACGTTTCGGCGCAGCTTTCTCAGCACCCGCGTCAGACCCTTGCTCAGCAGGTTGCTCCACCACAGCGTCCGGCGCAGGCGCAGGCGCAGGTGGATGGCGGCGCGACGGCTCGGATCTGCGCACCGGCTCGGCCTGCGGTTTGCTCTCGGGCGTTTCGACCAGACCGCTATCGCGATCCTCAAAGCCACCGATCACGTCAGGCTGTGACAAGGCGGTAGGTTCATAGGGCTGAGGCCGGTCGCCTTCATCTGCTTCGCGCCCCGCCGGACGATCGCCACGCTCACGGTCGCGGTCGGTCTGACGATCCCGGTTAAAGCGTTCCTGCTCTTCACGCCGCGCATCCTGTTCCTTTTGGGCTTCCCCCAAAAGACGCAGATAGTGCTCGGCATGCTGCTGGAAATTCTCGGTCGCCACCCGGTCGCCCGACAGTTGCGCATCGCGCGCAAGCTGGTTGTATTTCTCGATGATCTGCTGCGGCGTGCCGCGAACCTTGCCCTCGGGACCGGAGCTGTCAAACACACGGTTGACGACATTCCCGACGGTGCGGTTGCGGTTCGGCTTGTTCCGCTGACGTGACTTCGATGATCTCATATGGTGCTGTCCAGCCCTATGCTCAAATTGTCGCTTGACCCGACTGGCGCCCCTTGCGCCGAATGAAACCGGATCGGACATGTTCTGGCTTGGTGTCAAGCGGGACCGCCCGAATGGGCATCCTCCGTCTTGACTGCTCCCCAATAAGCACGCGCCGCCCGGTCACACAAGAGCAAAGCGGATTATTTCCGCGATTCTTGCCAATTATGGCTCATTTCTGCGTGAAGTCCCGGGCCAGTCTCCACACACCACCCGGTCGCGCCCCTCCAGATCAGGCAGCACCGCCACCGCCTCGAATCCCGCCGCGCGCAAGAGATCGGCCACCGCCACCCCCTGCGTCCAGCCGATCTCAACCATCAGCCGTCCACCGGGGTTCAGATGCGCCCCCGCCCCGCCCGCAATCACGCGATACGCGGTCAGCCCGTCGCCCTCATCGGTCAAGGCCATGCGCGGATCGTGGTCGCGCACTTCGGGCATGAGCCCGACCATCTCATCACGCCCGATATAGGGCGGGTTCGACACAATGAGATCAAACGCGCCCGTAATCTGTGCGAACCAGTCAGAGTGGCAGAGCGATAGGCGATCCCGCACCCCATGCCGCACAGCATTGCGCGCCGCCACATCAAGTGCCTCCGCCGAAAGGTCCAGGGCCACGCCCCTCACCCCCGGCCATTCCGCCAGCAACGTCACCGCCAAAATGCCGCTTCCTGTGCCAAGATCGAGCAAAGTCAAAGGCTTGGGCCCGGCCAACGCCTCGGAAATCAGACATTCCGTCTCGGGGCGCGGATCGAGCACATCGGCTGTCACCTCAAACTCCCGCCCCCAGAACACCCGCCGCCCAAGGATCTTGGCCACCGGCTCCCGCGCCATCCGCCGCGCGATCATCGCCTCGAAACGCGCCTCGGCCCCCGGCTCCACCTCATCGCCCAGATGCAGCGTCAGCCGGTCGCGTGCAATCCCCACGGCCCCTGCCAAGAGTGCCCGCGCATCCCCGGCAGCGCCCTCGATCCCCGCCGTCTCCAGCCGCCGCACAGCCCGCAGCAACGCCTCGCGCAGGGTCACGACATTTCGGCCAGCAAGGTGGCCTGCGCATCCGCCGTCAGCGCGTCGATCACCTCATCCAGATCGCCGCCCATCACCTGCTCCAACTTGTAGAGCGTCAGGTTGATCCGATGATCGGTCATCCGGCCTTGAGGAAAATTATAGGTGCGAATGCGCTCTGAGCGATCCCCCGATCCCACCTGCGCCGCGCGATTGGCCGAGCGTTCGCTGTCCACACGGCTACGCTCCATGTCAAAAAGTCGTGATTTCAGAACCTGCATGGCGATCTCGCGGTTGCGATGCTGCGATTTCTCGGAACTCGTCACCACAATCCCGCTCGGGATATGCGTGATCCGCACCGCCGAATCGGTGGTATTCACATGCTGCCCGCCCGCCCCCGAGGACCGCATCGTGTCGATGCGCAAATCATTGGGATTGATCTGGACATCCACATCCTCCGCCTCGGGCAGCACCGCCACCGTGGCCGCCGAGGTATGGATACGCCCACCGCTCTCGGTCTCGGGCACGCGCTGCACCCGGTGAACGCCCGATTCGAACTTGAGCCGGGCAAAGACCCCGTCACCCTTGATATGCACCACCAGTTCGCGAATGCCGCCCAACTCGCTCTGCTGCTCCTCGATCACATCGAACACCCAGCCGCGCGCCTCGGCATAGCGCTGATACATCCGCATGAGGTCAGCAGCAAAGAGCGCCGCCTCCTCGCCCCCGGTTCCGGGTCGGATTTCAAGGATCGCAGGCCGCGCATCCGCCTCGTCGCGTGGCAAGAGCGCCAGTTGCAGCGCCGCTTCCATCCCCGGCAGCCGCGCCTCCAGCACCTCCAACTCGTCACGCGCCAAATCGCGCATCTCGGGATCACCCAGCATCGCCCGCGCGCCCTCGATATCGGTCAGGATCTGACGATAGGCGCGGATCTCCTCGACCAGCGGGCGCAATTCGGAATATTCGCGGCCAAGGCGGGCAATATCGCCACCGCCCTGCATCATCTGCGCCTCGATGAATTCAAAGCGCTCCGCGATTTGTTGCAATCTGTCCAAGGGTACCATGGGAATGATCCTCTGTCCCATCCTTGTGACTTGGTCAAGGGGCGTCACCTGTGCTAGAATCACCGCATGAAAGCGGCGTTGCCCCTCTTGCTGTTCTGCGCCTCCCCGGCGCTTGCCGATGTCACCATCGGACGCAAGACCATTGAATGCTACTGTACCGACCGGAACGGGGCGCGCATCGAGATGGGCGAGACGATCTGCCTTCAGGTTGATGGCAACATGTTCATGGCGCAATGCCAGATGTCGCTGAACGTGCCGATGTGGCGCAAAATTTCGGACGGATGCCTATCCTCCCGCCTGCCCCAATCGCTGCAACCAGCCGTCGATACGGGCGGCGTTCACCCCCAGATCTGACTTGCCAAAGCGCAGCCGCCCGTAAATCTCCAGCCGCGCGCCATCCTGCCGCACCGTGGTATAATCCGGAAAGCCGAAAACGCGCGAGCGGGTGACATAGGTGATCATCCCCTGCGCCACATCCCCGGCCAAAACCTCTGTGCGCGGCGTGGCGCGAATGATCGCATCGAGCGCGGCCAGATCCCCCGGCACTACCCGCATCGCGCCACCGTCCATATCGCGATTGGTGACGCTGTCCAGCATCTGATGCCAGCGCGCCGGGTCTGACGGGGCCAGACGAACAAAGGCCAGCACCGCCACAATCCCCACCAGAACCAGTCCCAGGATCAGCTTCATAGCACGCCCCTATAGTCTGTGCGACAGGTGCCTTAGCCCGCCCGCGCACCGTCCACGGTTTCCGCCAAGGCTTCGGCCCGCGCGGCGATCTCGGCCAGCGTCTCGACCACCGCATCAGGCACCACCGGCACTTCGATCCGTTGCGCCTCTGGGCCGGGCGCATTGCGCAATTGATCCAGCTCCGCTTCTTTCTCCGCCAGCCGATCCTCGGCCTCGCGCAGCTTGTCCTGCAACCCGGCGGTTTTGTCCGCCAGCATCAAACCCGCCATGAGCAACATGCGCGGCTCGGGGATACGCCCGATCTGCGCCGCCAACACGGCGGCCTCCTCATCCAGCATCTTGGCAGCGGCATGCAGGTAATGCTCCTCACCCGCCTGACAGGCCACTTCGAAATTGCGCCCCCCGATCTCGATCTGAACCTCAGGCATCCGATGTCTCCGTTTTGTCGTTCTGGTCTGTTTCTGCGTCAGCCTCGGCAATCACCTGCCCCAAGGCCCCCAGCACCGCCTCTACCTCGCCACGGTCTGCGGTGCGGGCGGCACGCAGCCCCTCCAACTCCGCCATCATGGATTTGTTGATCAGATGCGGCTCGGCCACGCCTGCCGCATTTGCGTCGCGCAGCGCCTGATTGTTGTCACGCAACTGCTGATTGGCCTTGCGCAGTGACTGCAGGTCCGCATCCAGCTTGCGCAGGCTTTCGGCCTGCGCGCCCTCCGCCGCATCCAGCTTGCTGTGCAACGCCTTGATCCGCTCCTGCAACTGCGCATTGGCCAGCCGCTCATCCTCGATCTGTTCATGCAGCTTGCCAAGGTATTCAAGATCACCCGCCGCTGTGGGGCGGTCCTCCAGCCCCTGCGCGATGCGATCCAATGCCGCCGTGATCCGTGCCTGCAACTCGTCTATCTGACTCATCCTCGGAGGTCCTCACTTGTATTGCCCCTATGTCCCACGAATCGCACACTGGGCGGGTTTTGATCAAGTCTAATGAAACCATCCCTGAAATGCGCCCCCAATCCCGCTCAAAGCCCCTGATCCACCGCCTCGCGCTTGAACTTCTGCACCGGGCTGGTATGCAACGCGCAGTCATTGCCCCATTCAAAGGATGTCACCCCCGTGGATATCGCTGCCCTCCGCTCTGCCAACCCCGATCATTGGAAAAAGGCCACCGCCATCCGCGCGCTGACCCTCGACGCCGTCGCCGCCGCCAATTCCGGCCACTCCGGCATGCCGATGGGTATGGCCGATGTCGCGACCGTGCTGTTTGAAAAGCACCTGAAGTTCGATCCCAGCAATCCCAACTGGCCCGACCGCGACCGCTTTATCCTCTCGGCAGGACATGGCTCGATGCTACTCTATTCCCTGCTGCATCTGACCGGCTATGCCGACATGACGCTCGATCAAATCCGCAATTTCCGCCAGTGGGGCGCGAAAACCGCAGGTCACCCGGAATACGGCCACGCCACCGGGATCGAGACCACCACCGGCCCCCTGGGTCAGGGCATCACCAATGCTGTGGGCTTTGCCATGGCCGAGGAAATGCTGCGCGCCCGGTTCGGCACCAAGCTGATGGATCACTACACCTATGTGATCGCCGGCGACGGCTGCCTGATGGAAGGCATCAGCCATGAGGCCATCGGCCTTGCTGGCCGCCACCAACTGTCGCGCCTCATCGTGCTCTGGGACAATAACAACATCACCATCGACGGCACCGTTGACCTCGCAGACCGCACTGATCAGGTGGCCCGCTTCCGCGCCTCCGGCTGGCATGTTCTGGAAATTGACGGGCATGACCCGGTGGCGATTGATGCGGCGCTGACCGAGGCCAAGACCACCGATCAACCCACGATGATCGCCTGCAAGACCCATATCGCCCTTGGTCACGCCGCACAGGACACCTCCAAGGGCCACGGCGCGTTGACCAACCCAGAGCAACTGACCGCCGCCAAAGACGCCTATGGCTGGGCAAACGGCCCCTTCGAAATCCCCGCCGATGTCAAATCCGCATGGGAGGAAATCGGCAAGCGCGGGGCCAGCACCTATGCCGCATGGGCCAAGCGGCTCTCCGCGACATCACCGGCCCGTCAGGCCGAGATTGCCCGCATCTTCAACCGCGACATGCCCACCAAACTTTCGGCCCGCATCCGCGCCCTGAAAAAGCAGATCAGCGCCGAGGCCCCCAAAGTGGCCACGCGCCAATCCTCCGAAATGGTGCTGGAGGTGGTCAACCCGATCCTGCAAGAAACCGTGGGCGGCTCTGCCGATCTCTCGGGCTCCAACAACACCCGCTCGGGCGATATGACCGTGTTTGACGTGGACAACCGCGCAGGCCGCTATATCCACTGGGGCATCCGCGAACATGGCATGGCCGCCGCGATGAACGGCATGGTGCTCCACGGTGGCATCCGCCCCTATGGCGGCACCTTCATGTGCTTTACCGATTACGCCCGCCCGGCCATGCGTCTGGCGGCCCTGATGAAAATCCCGACCGTGTTCGTGATGACCCATGACAGCATCGGTCTGGGCGAGGATGGCCCGACCCACCAGCCGGTCGAGCATCTGGCAATCAGCCGTGCCACGCCCAACACCTGGGTCTTCCGCCCCTGTGATACGGTCGAGACCGCCGAGGCCTGGGAACTGGCGCTCACCTCCAAGGAAACCCCCTCGGTCCTCTCGCTCACCCGGCAATCCCTGCCCACCCTGCGCCGCGAGCATAAGGCCAAGAACCTCACCGCCCAAGGCGCCTATGTGCTGGCCGACTCAGAAGGCAAGCGTCAGGCGATCCTGATGGCCACTGGCTCTGAGGTCGAGATTGCCATGAAGGCGCGCGATCTCTTGCAGGCCGAGGGCATCGGCACGCGCGTCGTCTCCATGCCCTGCTGGGAGCTGTTCGAGGAACAGGAGGACAGCTACCGCAAACGCGTCCTGCCCGCAGGCCCGGTGCGCGTCGCGGTCGAGGCGGCCATCCGCTTTGGCTGGGACCGCTGGCTCTACGGCGAGCGTGGCCGCCGCGAAAAGGGCGGCTTTGTCGGCATGCATGATTTCGGGGCCTCCGCCCCCGCGCCCACGCTCTACAAGGAATTCGGCATCACGCCCGAGGCCGTGGCGGAAAAGGTCAAATCCCTGCTCTGAGCGGGGGCTAAACCCAATGACGAAGCCCGGATGCGCCGCGTCCGGGTTTTTTATTGGCAATGAGATTCCGCGCAGCACTTACCCCCGCGCGGAATCAAGGCGCGTAGCGCCGCCGCGCGGATCGCTGGGCCGTCCCGCGGCCTAGCGATTATGAGAGGGCACGCAATTCTGCGAGGTTAGACGGACTTTTCTGGCATAAAGGGGCATCTAATTCCGTTGCATCGCTAGTCCCCGGCCCAGCGACCGCGCGGCTCCTCCCCACCATCCCCAACTTGCGCGCCCCCATACCCGCGCCTTACACTCCCCCATCATGCCCAGCCTCTGCCGCGATTGCCTCACCCGATTCGACACTGCCCGGCGCTGCCCCGCCTGCGGCAGTCCGCGTATCGTGGCCCACCCCGAGCTTTTCGACCTCTCCATCGCCCATATGGATTGCGACGCCTTCTACGCCTCTGTCGAAAAACGCGACAACCCAGAGCTTGCCGACAAGCCGCTGATCATCGGCGGCGGGCGGCGCGGCGTGGTGTCCACCGCCTGCTATATCGCCCGCATCAAGGGTGTGCGCTCCGCCATGCCGATGTTTCAGGCGCTCAAGCTCTGCCCCGAGGCGGTGGTGATCAAGCCCCGGATGCAAGTCTATGCCGAGGCCTCGCGCGCCATCCGCGCCATGATGCTCGATCTCACCCCCGCCGTGGAACCGCTCTCGCTCGACGAGGCATTTCTCGATCTGACCGGCACCGCGCGCCTGCATGGCGCGCCCCCGGCCGTGATGCTGGCCCGCCTCATCAAACGCATGCGCGACGAGTTGGGGCTCACCGGCTCCATCGGCCTCAGCCATAACAAGTTTCTCGCCAAGATCGCCTCGGACCTCGACAAACCCCACGGCTTTGCGGTGATCGGCGCAGGCGAGACCGCCGATTTCCTGCGCGACCGCCCCGTTAGCCTGATCTGGGGCGTGGGCCAGTCCACCCTCACGGCACTGAATGACGCAGGCATCCGCAGCTTTGCCGATCTGCTGCGCTGGGACCGTCGTGACCTGAACGCGCGCTTCGGCTCCATGGGCGACCGGCTCTGGCATCTGGCGCGCGGACAGGACCGCCGCCGCGTCTCGGCCAATGCGCCGGTCAAATCCATCTCGAACGAGACCACATTTTTTGAGGACACCCGCGACATTGACCTGCTTGACGGGCATATCTGGCGGCTGGCGGAAAAGGTGGCCGACCGCGCCAAGGCCCGCTGCCTCGCAGGCCGCGTCGTCACGCTCAAACTCAAACGCGCCGATCACCGGCTGCTGACTCGCCGCCACGCCCTGCGCGATGCCACGCAACTTGCCGACACACTCTATCGCACCGCCCGCGCGCTCATGGATCAGGTGCCACCGGGGACCGCCTACCGGCTGATCGGCGTGGGTCTCTCGGACCTCGGGCCAGAGACCGGCGCAGATCGGTCCGGCGACTTGCTGGACCCGCAAGCCGTTCAGCGCGCAGGCGCAGAACGCGCCCGAGACGCCATTCGTGCCAAATTCGGTCCCGATGCGATCGTCAAAGGGCGGGCCTTGCGGTAGGGGAAGGCGGCAAGCTCTGCCGGTGCTGGCGACACGCTGAGTAACCGCGCGGTCGCTGGGCCGGGGACTAGCGATGCAACAGAAATGGCTGCCACTTTATGCCTGCCAAGTCCGTATGACGTCTCTGGGAGGCGTTCGCTGTCAAAATCGCTAGGCCGCGGGACGGCCCAGCGATCGCGCGGCGGGCTTCGCCCTTGATTCCGCGCGGGGACATCCTGATCTAACCCCCCTACTCCGCCGCCAAAGGAAGCGCCTCGGCGCGCCCGATCTCGGCGATGTCGCGGATCACGCCCGAGAGCAGGCTGCGGAACGCCTCGAAATTTCCATTCGGGCGGATCAACCGCTCGTTCATATAGAGCGCGCGATCAATCTCCACCTGCACCGCATGCCGTGCGCGCGCCGGCCGACCATAGGCTTGCGTCATATAGGCCCCGGCAAAGGGTGTGTTGCGCGTGACCACCAGCCCGGCATCGGCAAATGCCGACTCGATCCGGTCCATCACCGCCCCATCCGCCGCCGCTCCGAACCGATCCCCCAGAACAATCTCGGGCCGCCGCACACCGCGCCGCGCCACCGCATCCATCGCCTCATGCGGCATCGAATGGCAATCAATCAGAATGGCCTGCCCAAACATCAGATACGCCTGATCCAACTGCCCCTGAAGCGCGGCGTGATACGGCTTCCAATAGCTCTCGATCCGATGCTCGGCCTCGGCCATGCTCAGCTTGCCGGAATAGATCGCCTGCCCATTCGCCACGACGCGCGGGATGACCCCAAGGCCCGAGGCCACGCGCGGATTATGCCCCTGCCGCGACACACCGTCGATCAGCGCCGGGTCCAACTCATCACAGCTTCGGTTGAGATCGACATAGGCCCGCGGCGCGCCCGCTTTGAGCAGCGGCGCGCCATAGAGCGGTGCCGCCTCGAACAGTTGATCGACGAAAGCATCCTCCGAAGACCTCACCGAATGCTCGTTGAGCGTGGTCCGCCGCAAAAACGTCCACGGGTAATCCCGCCCGCTGTGCGGCGAGGCGAACACCACAGCCGTGGTCCGCCGTTCGGGATGCGTGAGGTGATAGGCGACCTTGGGCATGCGCGTTCCTTTCTCTCCCGATAATAGACTGAAATTGAGCTTCTAAAAGCCCTTGATCCCCTCTCCGACTCCTTTTATAGACCAGCGAACCGGCGCGGATTTCCGCGCCCCTCTTTTTGGGGCAGGCGATCGGCTGGCATTCATGGGCGATTAGCTCAGTGGTAGAGCACTTCGTTGACATCGAAGGGGTCACAAGTTCGAACCTTGTATCGCCCACCATGAATTCACTGTCCCGCACTTGCCGGGACGCCCGCAACCCCAGGCGCTGGCCCGCGCCGCGACAACCGAGGAGACGACCATGAAGGTTCGTAATTCGCTCCGCTCGCTCAAGAACCGGCACCGGGATTGCCGTGTCGTGCGCCGCAAAGGCCGCGTCTACGTCATCAACAAGACCCAGCCGCGTTTCAAAGCCCGTCAGGGCTGAGCCGCGATCAGCCTTGGCTGAGAGATCAAAACCCCGCCCAACCGGCGGGGTTTTTCTTTGGGGGATGGTCATCTGAACCAAGAATAAAACCCGCCCCCGCGCGGAATCAAGCCCGAAGGGCGCCGCGCGATCGCTGGGCCGTCCCGCGGCCTAGCGATTTTGAGAGGAAGCCGACCTCTGAAAGGTCATACGGACTTTGCTGGCATAAAGTGGCAGCCATGGCCGTTGTATCGCTAGTCCCCGGCCCAGCGACCGCGCGGCTCATTCTGCCACTCCCTCGCCACAAGAAAAGGCCAGTTCTAGGACTGCTCTAGATCAATCCCTGAGCAACTCGTTGATCCCGGTTTTGGAGCGCGTCTGCGCGTCCACCCGCTTGACGATCACCGCACAGTATAGGTTGATCCCGTTCTTCGACGGCATGCTTCCTGCCACCACCACCGAATAGGGCGGCACTTCGCCATACATCACGGCCCCGGTCTCGCGATCCACGATCTTGGTCGATTTCCCGATGAAAACCCCCATCCCCAGAACCGAGCCTTCGCGCACGATACAGCCCTCAACCACCTCAGAGCGCGCGCCGATGAAACAATTGTCCTCGATGATCGTCGGCCCGGCCTGCATCGGCTCCAGCACGCCGCCAATGCCGACACCGCCCGAGAGATGCACATTCTTACCGATCTGCGCACAAGAGCCCACCGTGGCCCAGGTGTCCACCATCGTGCCACTGTCCACATAGGCGCCCAGATTGACAAAGGACGGCATCAAAACCACGCCCGGCGCGATATAGGCCGATTTGCGCACGACACAGTTCGGCACGGCCCGAAACCCGGCGTCGCGCCACTCGGCATCGCCCCAGCCCTTGAACTTGCTGTCCACCTTGTCCCACCAGCCAGCGCCCTGCGGCCCGCCGGCATGGATTTCCATATCCTTGATCCGGAACCCCAAGAGCACTGCCTTCTTGGCCCATTGGTTCACATGCCACTGACCATCCGCCTGCCGTTCGGCCACCCGTAACGCACCGCTATCAAGCGCATTGAGCGTCTCCTCAATCGCCTCGCGGGTCTCGCCTCCGGTGGCGGGCGTGATCGTATCGCGCGCCTCCCAGGCGGCCTCGATTGCGGTTTCCAGGGCAGCATTCGACATGGGCATCTCCTCGGGTTTCCATCGCGTGTCCCCCCGCCTATAGGGCCAAGCGCGGGCAGGATCAATCCGACCCCACGTCGAAACCCTCAGCCGCCCCGGATCAATTCATCCTCATCATCGGACGCCGACAGACCCAGCGCCTCCAGACCGTTTTCCAGATGATCCGACAGATGCGGCGTGCCCAGGAGGTAATCCGCACAGGGCGTCGTTGCCTCTTCCTCTGCCGTCCGTTTCGCCTCTTCCAGTTCCTCAACCTCGAAACTGCCCCGGCCGATCCACATCACGGCGACCAGACTGGCCTGTTCATCCTCACTCAACCGCTCGATGAAGGCGCGCAATTCGCCCTCCGCCCGACCAAGCTCGCGCGCCATAATAACCACCTGCGCGATTTTATGTACCGTGATGTCCAGCATCGGACCGCCCTCCTGTTACGCGTATCTTAGCACAGGAATGACGGGCGCGCAGCCACCCGTCCTTGATCTCACGCAAACAGCCGGTAATAGGCCCAATCCGGTAAAAACCGTGACAGACGAAAGACATAGCTGAAAAGTCGCGGGAAATGCCGCTGAAAGGCGGCCTCGTCGCACATCAATTCGAACATCTCTTGCGCCGCGGCCTCGGGCGTCATGATAAAGGGCATGCGAAACTGGTTCTTGTCCGTCAGCCGTGTCTTGATGAAACCGGGATTGGCCAGTTGCACCCGCACGCCGCTGCGCCACAGATCGGCCCGCATCGATTCGGCCAAGGACATGGTCGCCGCCTTGGACGCCGCATAGCCAATCGCCCCCGGCAATCCACGAAAGCCCGAGAGCGATCCGGTCAACACCACATGGCCGGCATCCCGCGCCACCATATCGGGCAATACCGCGCCAATGACCCGCACCGCGCCGGTGAAATTCACATCCGCCATGGCGATAGCCTCATCGGCTTTCCACTCGGTCGCGGGCATCGGCCAATAGACCCCCGCCAGCCACACCAACCCGTCAATTTGTCCCACCGCGCGCGCCGCTTCGGCCACGCTGGCATCATCGCGCACATCGACCGGCACCGCACTGGCCCGCCCCGGCAGCCCCGCCACAACCTCGTCAAGCCGCTCGGCACTCCGCGCCGACACGATCACCTCGGCCCCCGCCGCGCTGATCTTCTGCGCCAGCGCGGCGCCCAGACCCTCGCTCGCCCCCACCAGCCAATAGCGTTTGCCGCGCCAGTCCATCATGCCTCCACCCGGCGCATCACCGCCACCAGTTCCGCCACCTTGATCCCGAACTTGCGGAACTGACTGCGATTGACCACCACACCATTCGGGGCCAAGTACATCCAGTCGGTCACGCTCAGCACATGACCGCCCGCCTCCTTGGGCAGGCGGATGCGGTAACAGAGCCGCGCCGCCGCCCCCAGTTGCCGCCCGGCACCGGGGCCGACCAAGTCGTCGGCCTCTGCCCGGATGCTTCCGTCATTGCCAAGTTCCAGACGCCACTCACGGTCCTGAGAATTACCGCTGTCATAATCGAAATGCTCGCGCATCACACCGCGATTGCCCTGCCAGCTTGCCTCGAAATCCCCCGTGAACCGCGACGCGACCCGCCCGAGCGGACCATAGATCACGCCCTCGCATTTGATCGCACCGCGCAGATGCTCGCGCAGATCAAACTGCGGCCCCTGCCCCGCGTAATCCTCCGGAACCTGCGCGCCGAACCCTGCGAGCCGCTCCTTGAGCAGCACCAGCGCCAGCATCACCGCCGCCCCCAGCCCTATCCATCCCAAAACCTCCATCGGATCAGCTCCCTTCCTCAATCGGTGTTCGGGCCAAGAGCGCAATGGCCAAAAGTTTCAACACACAGGGCACCGCTCCATAGAGCAGGCTCAGCAGCATCAGCGCCTCACCCGGATTGTCCTGCCCAGCCTCGAACCCGCCCGCTTCCAGCAGCGGCAAGAGCGCCACAGCCGCCAGCGCCAGCGTGAATTTCGACACAAAGGACCAAAGGCCAAACCCCTCCGCCGCCCCCGGCGAAACCTGCGCCATCCGCCGCGCGAAAAGAGCGGGCAAAAGCGTCATATCCGCGCCCATCGCCGCCCCGGAGGCCACGCAGATCACGCCAAAGGCCCAGAGATCACCCGCCCCGAGCGTGACCGCCCCGGCAAACGCGGCAATCGACAGGACCATGCCTCCCAAGAGCATCCGCTTGGCCCCAAACCGCTCAGCCAAGGCGCCCCAGACCGGGGCCGCCGCCGCCGCCGACAGGAAAAACAGCAAGAGAAACGGTCCTTCCCAGCCCGGCGCTTGCAACCGGCTCTCGACAAAGAACAGGAACAGCGTCGAACTGACCGCGACGGGTGCTGCATTGACCATGGCCACCATCAGCAACCGCCGCGCCACGGCATCGCGCAGCACCGGGCCAAAGCCTGTGCCCGGCACGCCTCCGCAATCCTGCCATTGTCCAACCATGGCCAAACCCGCCAGCCCCGACAAAATCGCAAAGCCAAGGGCAAAACCGCCAAAGCCACCCAAAACCACCGGCGCCACCGCCGCCGCACAAATCCCCAAGAGCGCGCCGGTTTCCCGCCACCGCGCCAGCCGCAAATGACCCTGTCCCGGCAGCCCCGCCGCCGTGGCCACGCCCTGCGCGTAAAAACAGATGGTGAGATAGCTGAAGGCCGAAAACACCAGCACCAGCATCGCCGCAAACCACCAGAGCGGGGCAACAGGCGGCACCACGGCGAACAGCCCCAGCATCGCCGCCGCCATCACCGCAACCGCGACCCAGACGCTGATCGCACGATGCGCGCGCAACCGCTCCGACAACCGCCCGAGTACCGGGTCTTGCACCACATCAATCAGTCGCAGCGCAAAGAGCACCGCCCCCAGCGCGCCCAGCGACACGCCATATTCGTCCACATAGAACTTCGGCGCGTGAATATAGAGCGGCAACCCCGCCGCCGCGAGCATTGCCCCAAAGAGCGCATAGCCCGGCAAACGCGGCGCAGCCTGCGCCACGGTCCCGGCCAAAACTGCACTCACCGGCTCACCTCATCGGCGGGCGGCACCGGGCGGCTCTGAAACGACGCGCCCTTCCACCACAGCTTGAACGCCTGCCAATGGATCAGGCCCAGCACCCGCCGCGACCCGAAGGGCCGCCGCAGCATGGCGCGCAGCAGACCCCAATTGGTCAACCTCCGACGCTGACCCACCAGCGTCGCAATCACGCCGCCATGACCGCCGGTGAAATCAATCCAGATGCCGATGCGATCCTCGCGCAGATCAAACCGGAATTCGTACCCGCCCTCGATCCGCAGGAAGGGCGAGACATGAAAGACCTTTTTTGCCTGCAACCGGTCCTGCGCCGTGATCGGCCCCATGTCATCGCGGTGACATAGATAGGAATGGCGATCCCCATAGGTATTGCTGACCTCGGCGATGATCACCGGCACCTGACCGGCGGCATCGCGACAAATCCAGAAACTCACCGGGTTGAACACATGTCCCAGAATACGCGGCTGTGCCAGCAGCTCGATCCGCGCAGGCGGTGGGATCTGCCGCTCGGCCAACACCTCCCGCACCCACGCCGCGCCACGCCCCTGCCCCGGGATCCCACCGTGATCTGCATCCCAGACCGAGGCCACCCCCCGCCGATTGCGCCCGAACAGACGCGGTGCCGCAGCCTCGGTCTCGGCATCCAGCAGCACATAGTCGATCCCATAGCGAAAGGCATTCTCGATCCCGCCCTTGCGCCCATGCCAGGTATGACCCGCGATATGGTCGATCCGCCTCATGCCGCCGCCACAGCCGAGGCAGCGCGCGCATAAATCGCTTCGGCCACCTCAAGGCCACTTGCCAACCCGTCCTCGTGAAACCCATTCCGCATCCATGCCCCGCAAAACCATGTGTTGCGCCGCCCGTTCATCGCCCGCACGCGGGCTTGTGCCGCCACCGCCCCCAGATCATAGACCGGATGGCGCAGCGTCACCTGATCATAGATCAACTCGTCCCGAATGGGCCGCGTGGTGTTGAGCGTGACGAAATGCGGATCGTCCTCGGGGATCGGTTGCAGGCTATTCATCCAATAGGTCAAATCAATCTGCCCCGCCCGCTTGACCCTTGCCTCGGTGTAATTCCACGACGACCAGACCGCCCGACGCCGCGGCATCACACTGGTGTCCGCATGCAGGATGATGTCGTTGGGCTGATAGGCAATCGCCCCCACGCTGCCGCGCTCGCTCTCATCCGCATCAGCGAGCAATCGCAGCGCGTCGTCGCTATGCGCCGCAATTACCACCTCGTCAAACTGCTCCCAGTCGCCGCCGTCGGCCCGCACCTCCACACCCTCTGCGAGGCGCCGGATACCTGCGATTGGCGCACCCAACCGGATTTCGGCCCCCTTCGAGCGCAAGGACCGCTCCAGCAGGCTGACATAGGCGACCGACCCGCCCACAACCGTATACCACTGATGCTGCTCGCTATAGCCCAGCAATCCATGCTGCTTGAAAAACGTCACCAGCGCCTGCGCCGGAAACTCCAGCACCCGCTCCACCGGCATCGACCAGATCGCCCCCGAAAACGGCGTGAGGTAATAGTCGCGGAAGGAGCAGCCCAACTGCATCTTGGTGATAAGCCCCGCCATGGTCAGCCCCGGCTCCTTGCAAGCCTCCATCGCCCCCTCATTGAACCGGAAAATATCGCGCAACATCATCCAATGCGCCGGGTTCATCACATTGCGTCGCTGGGCAAAGAACGCCCCCGCCCCTTGCAAACCATATTCCAAGGCCCCGCCGCGGAACGACGCCCCGAAACTCATGGTACTTGGCGCAACCGGCACATCCAGCCGCTCAAAGAGCGCGTTGAGGTTGGGATAGGTCGCATAGTTGAACACGATAAAGCCGGTATCGACCGGCTGATCGCCGCGCTTGCCCGCCATTATGGTGCGCGCATGCCCACCCAATCGCGGCTCGGCCTCGAAGACCACCACATGATGCCCATCCGCAAGACGGTCTGCGGCCCCCATGCCCGTGATACCTGCGCCGATCACGGCAATTTTCTTGCGCACCGCGGCGCCTGTCTCAAATGGCATGAAGCGTTCAACCTGCTAATTCGTGCTCGTGCTTGCAATACGCACCGACACCGCGAACGGATTACAATCAGTCTGGAAACAAATCGCGGTTTATTTATGACGAGATGTGATCCAACCCCGCGTTTTCATCGTAAATCTGTCATGTTAAACGAAGCCATCCTCCTGCGTGACCCTGACCCCTCGCCGGTGCTTGTCACCCGTGTTAAGAGGTCCGCGACAACAATGAAACGGGCAGGACCGGCCAAGGTGACAACGATACGTGAGCGGGAAAACACGGATTGGGTGGCTTGCATCGCGGCCATCCGCGAGACGCAGGACGAGGCCGCCTTTGCCCGGCTCTTTGGGCATTTCGCCCCAAGGGTCAAGGCGTTCCTGATGCGCTCGGGCGCCGATGCCACGCTGGCCGAAGAATGCACCCAAGAGGTGATGGCTACGCTCTGGCAAAAGGCACATCTCTTTGATCCATCCCGCGCCTCTGCGGCGACATGGATCTTTACCATCGCGCGCAACCGCAAAATCGACGCGCTGCGCAAACAAAAACGCCCCGAACCCGAGGATCTGCCTTGGGGACAGGACCCGGAACCAGATCAGGCCGATACGCTCGCCCTGCAACAAGAAAGCGACCAATTGAGCGAGGCGATTGCCGCGCTTCCCCAGAAACAACGCGAGTTGATCGAAAAGGCTTATTTCAGCGACCTCAGCCATTCCGAGATTGCAGCACAAACCGGCCTGCCTCTCGGCACGATCAAATCCCGCATCAGACTGGCGCTCGACCGCTTGCGCCACACAATGAAGTAAAGTGTATACCATGACCAGAAAACAGATCACCCACCACCTCAGCGACGCCCTTTTGATGGCCTATTCTGCCGGCAGCTTGCCAGAGGCGTTCAACCTGACGGTCGCCACGCATATCTCCATGTGTGACGAGTGCCGCGCACGGCTCGGCAGTTTTGACAGTCTCGGTGGCGCGCTGATCGAGACCTCTGAAACGGCGGCCTTGGCTCAGGACAGTCTCGCCGCAACCATGGCCCGGATACGCAGGGCCCCGCCGCAGACGGTGACATCGCCCGTGCGCCCCGCGCCCGGCCTCTTTCCCGCACCGCTGCGCGACTATATCGGCGGCGACCTCGATGCCGTGCGCTGGCGGCCCGTCGGCATGGGTGTGAAGCAGGCGATCCTGCCCACCTCTCGCGATGCCACGGCACGTCTGCTCTTTATCCCCGCTGGCGCGGCTGTGCCTGACCACGGCCATCGCGGCACCGAACTCACGCTGGTGCTGCAAGGGGCATTTTCCGACTCGGTGGATTATTTCGGCACCGGCGACATCGAGATTGCCAATGAGGATCTCGATCACACGCCCGTCGCGGATATCGGTGCCGATTGTATCTGTCTTGCCGCAACCGACGCGCCCTTGCGCTTTCGCGCGCTCATTCCGCGCCTCGCACAACCGTTCCTGCGGATTTGAGCCAGAGGCTCAGCACCTCTGCCGCCTGTGGACCAACAGCCACCGGCGGCAGAGGCGAAACCGGCCACGCCCTTTACGCGTCCTCCAGCCGGGTTTCCACCTGCGACGACCGCTCCAGCGTCCGATGCACCGGGCATCTATCCGCGATCTCCAGCAATTTCGCACGCTGATCCTCGCTGAGATCCCCCTCCAGCCGAATGACCCGCGTGAATTTGTCCACCTTGGCATCGGCACGGGCATCGGCATCCTGCGCATGCACCTTGTCGTGACACACATCGACACTCACATGATCCAGAATCCAGCCTTTGCGCCGCGCATACATCCGGATCGTCATCGAGGTGCAGGCCCCCAGCCCCGCCGCCAGAAACCCATACGGCGACATGCCGCGATCCGTGCCCCCATAGGCAATCGGCTCATCGGCAAAAACATGATGCGTCGGGCCGGAATTGATGTCCTGCAAAAACCCGTCGCTCTCTGCCTCGCTCACCCGCACCACGCCTTCCGGTGCGCCGGGCGGCGGCGCGGGCACGCGCATATCCAGATACCGCAAGGCCCAGGCGGCAATGACCCCCGCTGCATAGTCGGCATCCTCTGCGCGGGTGATCAGATGATCCGCCTCATCCAATGTGACGAAACTCTTGGGATGCTTCGCTGCCTTGAATATCTCGGCGGCATTCTCGATCCCAACGGACTCGTCGCGCGGCGCATGCAGCACCAATAGCGCCTTGTGCAACGCCGCGATCTTGGGGCCAAGCACCTCGGCCCGCACATCCTCGACGAAACCGCGCCCGATCCGGATATCCCGGCCCCCAAGCCGCACGTCGGCCACGCCCTCCGCCTCGATCCGCTCCAGCGCTGCGCCAAAGTTTTGCGTCACATGTCCGGGGTCAAACGGCGCGCCGATGGTCACCACCGCCCGCGCACTCCTGATCTGCCCCGCCGCAGCCAAGACTGCGGCCCCGCCCAGACTATGCCCGATCAGCAACCCCGGTGCCATGCCACGTGCCGCGAGCGCCGCCGCCGCGCGCTCCAGATCCTCGACATTCGACCTGAACGAGGTGTTCTCGAACTCGCCCCCCGAATGCCCGAGCCCCGTGAAATCGAACCGCAGCACGGCGATCCCCGCCCCCGCCAGCCGCGCCGCAATCCGCCGCGCGGCGGGGATATCCTTGGAACAGGTGAAACAATGCGCAAAGAGCGCCGTCGCCAGATGCGGCCCCTCCGGCAGATCGAGCCGCGCCACTAGATCATGGCCGCCATGGCCAGCGAATGTTAGGCGTTCGGTGGGCATGTCGCCTCCTTTCTTCTGTCACCCTCAACCCTAGGCAGATGCGGCAGGCATCGCCACCCTGACCGGTCCGCTGTCACGCGAAGGTGAGCTATTCACGCATTTGCCTAAAACCCTGCCTATTCTCTGGGCCTGACCCCAGCCAAAACCCACCACTCATTAACCGCTCCGCGCGATCCTGAGTCAGGGATTACGGGAGAGTGGCAGATGAATTGGCAGATTGAAACTCTGGGCGACGTGCGGCGCTTCGTGGCGCTGATCTGCCTGACGGTACTGGCGGGCGGCGCGCTCTTGCGCGGCCTTGTCCTGCCGCCCGATCTCGCGGCACGCACGCTCATGCCCGGCGCGCTCATGGCGCTCATGCTCGCGGCCCCGCTTGCCTATGCCATCGGCCAACGCCTGCAGGCCGCCCACCACCGCGCGACGCAGCTGGAACATGCGCTGCACCATGACCCGCTCACCGGCGTGCGCAGCCGCAGCAGCCTCTTTGCCACCGTGCCTGCCTGTCCCGATCGCCCCTGCGCCGTAATCCTCGCCGATATCGACCATTTCAAGGGCTTCAATGACCGCCACGGCCATGCCGCAGGCGATCTCGCTCTGCGCCAGTTCGCGGCGATCCTCACCGGCAATTGCCGCGCGATCGACCTTGTCGCGCGCCTCGGCGGCGAAGAATTCGTGATCGTGATGCAGAACACGAGCCTTGCCGATGGTCACGCCGCCGCCCGCCGCCTCGCCCACCGCACCCGGCAAAGCCCGGTGTTTCTGGGCGCGCGGAGCCTGACCCTTACCGCCAGCTTTGGCGTGGCGCTTCTGCCCCCCGGCGGCCCACTCGACACGGCATTGCAACAGGCCGACCGCACCCTCTATCGCGCCAAGCACGAGGGCCGCAATCGCGCCTATGCTTACGACCCGACCCTCGATTCCCTGCCAGCAGGTCTGAGCATCGCGCCGGCCAAACCCATCAAGAAACGTCATGAATAACCCATCATAAATTCGTTTTATGAATTGTTATACTCCGCCTATCCTGGGTCCAGTCATCCCGGACAGAAAGGATCGGATCATGTCCCAAGACCTTTGCCCCACCTACGCGCCTGCGCGCAGCCCCAAGGCACCGTCAGCCGCCCCCATCGCCGTCATCCTGCTTGCGGCCTTGGTCATTGCGGCACTGGCCCCCGCACCACAGGCGCCAACGGCCCATAGCCAGCCCCCGGCATCCGAGGACTGGCACGGCAATGTCATGCGCTCCCATTGGACAGGCGGGGAACAACCCCGCTAAGCCGCCCCCATCAACGCCGCATCGAGCGGATAGCGCGTCAGGTTCTCATAGCCATCCTCGGTGATGAGAACCTGATCCTCCAGCTTGATCGAGAAATCATTGCCGACCTCACTCACCAGCGCCTCGACACAGAGCACCATACCCGGCTCAAGCGCATAGTCGAACGCGCCCGCCACGGCCTTGTCCGCATAGGCGACCAGCGGCCACTCATCACACAGCCCCACACCATGCATCATGCAGCCGTATTTCTGCGCCTGATATTTCTCCTCCAGCCGGTGACAGCCCGCGATCAACTCAGGGATCGTGACACCAGGGCGCAGCATCGCCATATTCGCCTGAATATGCTCCTGAGCATGCTGCATCGCGGCCACCATATCGGGGCGCGGGCGCGCGTCACCAATCCACCAGGTGCGGCTGATATCGACGCAAATCCCATAGCTGCCGATCAAATCGGTATCAAAGGCCACGATCTCGTTATTTTGCGCGATCCGCGGTCCGCATTCCTGAAACCACGGGTTCGTGCGTGGCCCGCTGCTCAGCAACCGGGTTTCGATCCATTCACCACCGCGCCGGATATTCTCGGCATGCAGCACCGCCCAGATGTCATCCTCGCTGACCCCGCCACCGGGCACAGCAGTCCGCGCAAACCGTTCCATCTCCGCCACCGCCGCCTCGCAGGCATGGCTGGCACAGCGCATGGCGCGGATCTCATCCGGTCCCTTGATGGCGCGGGTCTTTTCCGTGACCTCCTCGCCCTCCATGATCTCCAGCCCCTGCGCCTCCAGCGCGCGCAGCCCGTGCAGCATCACCTTGTCCACCGCCAGCCGCCGATTGCCGGGGCTATGCTCCGCCAAGAGCGCCGCCACGTCGCGAGCAAAGACATCGGCGGCCACATCCACTTTGTCGCCCCGGTCGAAATAGAACAGATCCGCCCCCGACCGCGCCTCGCGCACCAGCGGATTGAACCGCGACAGAAACGGCGAGTTCTTGTAGTCCCAGATCACCATATAGCCGTCGGCACAGAGCAGCACGGCCCGAAACGGGTTATGCGTGTTCCACAGCTGCATATTGGTGCTATCGGTCGCATAGCGGATATTGAGCGGATCAAACATCAAGAGCCCGCCATAATCCCGCGCCAAAATCGCTGCCGTTAGCCGCTCCCAGCGAAACTGCCGCATCGTCGGCAGGTCCGGCAATTCCAGCCCCGCCGCCGCCCATTCCCCATAGGCCAGGTGCGTGGGCCCGATTTCCACCCGGTCGGCATCATTGGGCGTGCCATCGCCCAGCATCATGCCCCGGCTCGGGTCGATCTTGCGGGTGTCGCGGTAATGTCTGTTCATCGGCAAGTCCTCCGATGCCCAGACTGTGACCGGCCCCCCGGCTTGGCGCGCTCAGCCGCGACATCGCCTTCGGTCGCTTTTGGCGCTTGGACGTGTGACGGCGTTCAATCCCTCTCGCATGGCTCGATCCTTTCAGCCTGACATGCGCCCAGACTGCCCGCCAAAGGTTAAGATCAGGTTGCCGCGCGGTGCGAATGCGGCGCGGCCCGTCGCGTCGCCACCTTGCGTACAAAACCCGCGTACAAAACGTACATCCTGTACCCTCAGCTCCCCCGAACCGTGTCGATCATCACCTGCACATTGTCCGGGTCCGCATCGGGCGTGATCCCGTGACCAAGGTTGAAAATATGCGGCCCCTTGCGGAACGCATCGACAATCGCGCGGGTCTCGCGCACCAGCGCATCGCCACCCGTAACCATATGGGAAGACTTGAGATTCCCTTGAACGCAGCCATCCTTTTGCACGTTCTCCGCCGCCCAGGCGGCACTGACGGAATCATCCACCGCCACACAATCCGCTCCGGTTTTTGCGTGAAATCCCATGTAGTTATCCCCCGCTTCTCGGGGAAAGGCGATGATCGGAATGCCCGGATGCCGCGCCTTCAACTCGGAAATGATACGCTTGGCCGGGGCGACCGCGTAGTTTTCGAAATCGTCACCTTTCAGCGATCCGGCCCAGCTGTCAAAGAGCTTGATCACCTCCGCCCCGGCCTCGATCTGCGCCGAGAGATACTCGATCGTTCCCGCCGTCAGCCGGTCGATGATCCCTTCGAAAACCTCTTTGTTTTCAGCCTTGAGCGCATGCGCCGGCCCCTGATCCGGGGTGCCGCGCCCGGCGATCATATAGGTCGCCACCGTCCAGGGCGCACCCGCGAATCCAATCAGCGTTGTGTCCTTGGGCAAGGCCCCAGCAAGGTTGCGCACGGTCTGATATACGGGATTTAAGACCTCGTGAATTTCATCCACGGGTTTCAGTTTTTCCAGCCCCGCCCGGTCCGTAATTGTCGAGAGCCGCGGCCCTTCCCCCGTCACAAACCACAAATCCGCCCCAAGCGCCTGCGGCAAAAGCAGAATATCGGCAAAGAGAATCGCCGCGTCAAACCCGTATCTGCGGATCGGTTGCAATGTAACTTCGGTCGCCAAGTCACTGTTATAACACAAAGAAAGGAAATCCCCTGCCTGCTCTCGTGTCGCCCGATACTCCGGCAAATAGCGCCCCGCCTGCCGCATCATCCAGATCGGCGGTGTGGGCAGGGTTTCCCCAGCAAGGGCTCTCAGAATAGTCTTTTGCGCGGGCATCATGTCCTCCGTTTTGACTGTGGTCGCCTTGACACCCCAAGATGTCAAGCGTCAGGCGCTTGCCACGTCGCTTTGTCACGTCTAAACCTGCGGTATGACACGCAATTTACCCACCCCGTCCCACCCGCTCAAGATCGGCACCCGCGGATCACCCTTGGCGCTTGCCCAGGCCTTTGAGACGCGCGCGCGTCTGGGCACAGCCTTTGACTTGCCCGAAGAAGCCTTTGAAATCGTTGTCATAAAGACAACCGGCGATCAGATCATTGACCGTCCGCTCAAGGAAATCGGCGGCAAGGGCCTCTTCACCCGAGAGATCGAACAGGCGCTCCTGATCGGCGAAATCGACATTGCCGTCCACTCGATGAAGGACATGCCCGTCCTGCAACCCGAGGGTCTGCTCCTCGACACCTACCTGCCGCGCGAAGACGTGCGTGACGCCTTCGTCTCGCCCTTGGTCGGGTCACTCGCCGACCTGCCCGCCGGGGCCCTTGTCGGCACCTCCTCCTTGCGGCGCAAGGCGCAAGTGCTGGTCGCGTACCCGCATCTCCAAGTGGTCGAATTTCGCGGTAACGTCCAGACAAGATTAAAGAAATTGGCTGACGGAGTGGCAACCTGCACCTTCCTCGCGATGGCCGGGCTCAACCGTCTTGGCCGATCCGAGGTGGCCACCGGCGCCATTGACCCCGAGGTGATGCTGCCCGCCGTGGCCCAGGGTGCCATCGGCATCGAACGCCGCGCCGATGACACCCGTGCCGCCGAAATGCTGGCCGCAATTCACCATAAGGAAACTGGACAACGCCTTGTTTCTGAACGCGCTTTTCTCGCCGCCCTCGATGGCTCTTGCGAGACGCCGATTGCCGGTCTGGCCGAACTCAACGGCAATACGCTGCGTCTGCGTGGCGAAATTCTGCGCCCAGACGGTAGCGAGAGCCTGACGGACGATCAATCCGCTCCGATCGAAGACGGCGCCGACCTTGGTCGCGCCATGGCCGCCAAACTGCTCGCACAGGCAGGTCCGGGATTCTTTGATTGGCGCAGCTAACCTATTGACCCGGGATTAGTTTTCCAGGGTTCATGATCCCATTCGGGTCCAAAGCCGCCTTGATCGCGCGCATCATTGCGAGGGCGGCTGCGTCCTTGTGCGCCGCCATTGCGGGCAGTTTCGACAGGCCGATGCCATGTTCCGCCGAAAAACTGCCGCCAAGCGCGATCACTTCGCGCTCCACCGCCTCTTGCACCGCCCGACAGAGCACCGGATCATCCCGCGAGGGCCAGCCGACATAGTGCAGATTGCCATCCCCGAGATGCGCGACGCCGGTGTTTTCTATTTCTGGATCAATCGCTTGGCTCACGCTTTGAATGCGCGCGATCAGCTCTTCCATCTGGTCTGTCGCCACCGCGATGTCATTCTCAACCACCGGCTTGCGCACCCGCAGGATCTGCGCCGAGGCCTCGCGCCGCGCCCAAATCTCAGCCCGCTGCGCCTCGCTCCGGGCGACAGTCGCATCGAGAATCAGCCCCTCCTCGTATAACCCCGCCAGAACCGCCTCCAGATGAGCACAGAGCGGCACCTCGCCCGCCTCATCCGGCGTCACATCGCGCGGCGCCCGCGCTCCGAGCTCGACCAAGATATTGACATCATGGGATTTTTCAAACGGGGGGCGCATCTCGGGAAACCGCTGCAACAACGCCGCCATGAATGTGCGCGGCATGTATTCAAAGGCCTCCACTGCGCCACCTGTCTCATCCTGCAATCGGTTCAGCAGGCTTAGGGCCGCCCCAACCGACGGCACAGCCACCATCGCCGTGGCATAGACCCTTGGTCGCGGAAAAAGCTTGAGCGCCGCCGCCGTGATGATCCCGAGCGTGCCTTCGGCCCCGATCATCAGATGGCGAAGATCATAACCGGAATTGTTCTTGTGCAGTGCACTCATCAAATTCATCACGTCTCCGGTCGGCGTCACAACCTCCAGCCCCAGACACAGATCGCGCGTGTTGCCATAGCGCAGGACATTCGAGCCCCCCGCGTTGGTCGAGAGCACGCCCCCCACCATAGCCGAACCGCGCGCCCCGAAACTGAGCGGAAAGATCAGGTCCTGAACCGCCGCCGCCTCGTGCAGACGGGACAGGATCACCCCCGCCTCAACGATTGCCACCCGCGCTTCGTCCCGAATTTCGCGGATGGCAGACATCCGGTCGAGCGACAGCATCAGCGCCCCTTCCGCCATCGTTCCCTTGACCAGATTGGTGTTTCCCGAAACCGGTATGATTGGCAATCGCCGCACATTGGCCAATCGAACAATCGCAGCCACTTCGCTCGTTGTTGCAGGCCGCACAACGGCCAAAGGCTGCCAGCGGATCAACCCTGACCAATCCTGCGACCATGGCGCGGCATCTCCTCCGGTCACGACATAGTCGGGCCCGATGATCCGGCCAATCTCATCAAGAACTGCGTTATCAGGGCCCGTCATGCCCCGGATCATGTGACAAAGGACGCGGCACCACAAGACCAGTCAGAACTGGCATTTTCGCCCTTGACGCACGCCACGTGCTGTCATACCAACCGCCACGGTCTGGCGGAGTAGCTCAGTTGGTTAGAGCAGCGGAATCATAATCCGCGTGTCGGGGGTTCGAGTCCCTCCTCCGCTACCATTGCACCCCAGATTGCGTTGACACATTGCCAGAGGTCCTTAGGGTCAAGCAGGTGGGTCAGTCTTCCCGAAATCTCGACCGGAACGCCGGCCTCGGTGTCGCCCACACGAGTGCCGTACCCGAAGCGACTAAAGAATTCTGCATTTAATCTAAGGCAGATCCGGCACCTATGATGACCCAAGGCGCGATCAGCAAGCCATTCACGAAATCGGCTTGTTCGATTTGCGGGTTCGCAAGGTCGATGGTGTAGGCAGACATGGTATCGCCCTCGCCATCGACAGACCATCCAGATTTGATGACCGTTTGGCCTCATTTTGCATTAAAGCCCGCCACGTCGGTCGCGCCCGCCCTGTGCTATGTGAGATTGAATGACCGGCGACCCAGTCCCCTCCAATCATAGAGCGCCAATAGAACACGCATCAGACTCGAAGACCGGCAGAGGTGTCATCCCGCCTGCCGGTCCAAAGGTCACATTCAGTCAGACGTTGACCGACCCTTTTTTCAAGAACACATAGAGCATCCCACCTAGGACCGCGCCAATGACCCAGTTGTAACCGGACAGAAACCCGAACCAGGGAACCCAAACCGTTGACACCGAAAACACAGCGGCCAGACCGAAGGCCGTGACTGCCGTGCGGTTCCAGCCATTCTGGTAATGATAGCGCCCGCCCTGCATGTCGTAGAGGTCGTCAAGGTCGAGATGGCCTTTGCGATGGACATAGTAATCCACGATCATGATGCCAAAAATCGGGGCCAGCGTGGCGCCAAGCGTGTTGACGAAACCGCTGATCCCAAATTCGCTGATGAAACTGGTCCAGAGTCCGCCGATGATGAGGGCGAAAAACGAAGTAATCAGCCCAGCCTGACGAAAGCTGATCTTGCCGGGCGCAAGGTTGGCGATGCCGTTCACCGCCGGGATGAAATTGGCGACAAGGTTGATGCCAACAGTCGCAGCAAAGAAGGTGATTGCGGCGATGATGCCCAACAGTACCGAGTCGGTACGCTCGACAATCTCACTCGGGTTGGTGATTTCCTCGCCAAAGACCACCGCCGCCCCCGCCGTGGTCAAAAGCGCCAAGGCCGAGAAAAGGATCATGTTGAAAGGCAAGCCGGTGAGGTTGCCCAAAAGCATGGTCGGCTTGTCCTTGGCATAGCGGGAAAAGTCGCTGAAGTTGATCATCACGGCGGCGAAATAGGCCACCATGGTGCCGACGATGGCGACAAAGCCGTTGAATTCGCTGGCAAAGGTCGCGTCGGGATTGGCAAAGATCGTGCCTGCGGCGGACAAAAGCTGTCCGTCAGAGCGTTGCCAGAGCACGATAACAAGACCGATCATCACGAGATAGACAAACGGTCCGGCGATGTTGAGAAAGGTCTCGACCCAGTTCATGCCGCGCCAGAAGATCACGATATGAAAGGCCCAGACGATGAAGAACGACAGCCAGTCGATGCCGGTGAGGCCCAAGATTTCCGCGCCGCCGCTGGCGCCGGTGATCGAACGGATCAGAAGGGCCACAGCTGTCGAGGCGAAATAGACCTGCACGCCGTACCAGAACACCGCCACGGTCGCACGCAGGATCGCGGGCAGTTTGGCACCGCTGGTGCCAAGGCTGGCGCGGGCCAGCACCGGGTAGGGAATGCCGTATCTCTCGCCAGCGGCCCCAGAGAGATTGACCATCCACATGGTAAAGAGCCCCGCCGCGATGAGGGCGGCAAAGGCAGTCCATCCGCTGACCCCGTAAGAGATGAAGAGCGAGGCCACGAGCGAATAGCCAAAGAGCGACTGCACGTCATTGGCCCAAACGTTAAAGATGGCGAACCATCCCCATGTTTTCTCATTCGCGCCGACTGGATTGAGGGTGTTGCCCTCCGGGTCCATCGTATTGCCTGTGGGCACATGCCCTTGTTCGATTGTTGTCATTTTTTTCCTCCCTGACCGATCGAATTCTGGATTTTCTCTGATGTTTCATCTGGCCCGAAATACTTCGGGGGTCCGGGGGCAGCGCCCCCGCATCACAACGCCATATGCCGGTTCACATCCTTGTAGAGCAGATAGCGGAACGGTCCCGGACCGCCCGCATAACAGGCCTGCGGGCAGAAGGCGCGCAGCCACATGAAATCACCTGCCTCGACTTCAACCCAATCCTGATTGAGCCGGTAGACCGCCTTGCCCTCCAGCACATACAGCCCGTGTTCCATGACATGCGTCTCGGCAAAGGGGATCACCGCGCCGGGCTGAAAGGTCACGACAGTGACATGCATATCGTGGCGCAGGTCGGCCGGGTCCATGAACCGTGTCGTGGCCCATCCCCCATCGGTGTCGGGCATCGGCACCGGGGCGATGTCGTTTTCGTTCACGACCATCACCGGGGGATGATCGAGACCGGAAACCGCTTGATAAGCCTTGCGAATCCAGTGGAATTTGACGGGCCTGTCGGAGGTATTGCGCAGCGTCCAGGCGATGCCCGGCGGGATATAGGCAAAGCCGCCCTCGGTCATCTCATACGCCTGCCCGTCCAATGTCAGCCGCAGCGCGCCTTCGACAATGAAAAGTGTGGCTTCGACACCCGCTTCGGTCTCGGGGTAATCCGAGCCGCCGCCCGGCTGCACCTCGGCGATATATTGCGAGAAGGTTTCGGCAAAGCCGGAAAGCGGTCGCGCCAGCACCCAGAACCGCGCCTTGTCCCAGAAGGGCAGATAGCTGGTCACGATATCGCTCATGGTGCCACGCGGGATCACGGCATAGGCCTCGGTAAAGACGGCGCGGCCAGTCAAAAGCTGGGTCTGCGGCGGCAGGCCGCCCTCGGGGGCATAATAGCGGCGCTTGGTCATGGGCGCGGTCCTTCTATGGTCAGAGGCTGGTCGAAGCGGACTTCTTCAAGATTGTCGCCGGGCCCGATCCGGTCGATCACGGCATAGCGCCCCGCACACCCGATGGGGGCCAGAACGCCGTGCCAGACGCTGCGCAGAAGGTTGATCCCCTGCCCCGGCTGGCTGAGAAAAGCACACACTTCGCTAGGTCGCCCACCGTCATCCGCCGCCACGCAGATCAGCATCGGCACACCGTCGAGCGGGATAAACGCCTGAGAGCCCAACGGATGCCGTTCCATCAGGTCGAGCGCATAGGGCAGATGCCGGGCCTCGGCATCGAAAAGACTGATCCCGGCGCGGCCGTCGACAAATTCAAGCCGCGCACGGTCGTGAAACCGCCCGCATAGCCCCGCGTTGATCATCCGGTCAGGCGTGCCCGCTACCTCGAGCACATCGCCGTAAGGGGCAAAGTTGGCGGCGGTCAGCGGTTGGGCCATGAGGCACGCGGCGGTCATGGCAAAAGTGCCTGCAACCGGGGCAGGGTTTGCGCCTCAAACGCGGCGCAGGTCAGCTCGCCGCGCTCTGCCGGTGTCGCCTGTCGCAACACCCGGACAAAGGCGCTCAGCAGCCCCACTGCGCTGTCATGTGCCGGGCCAAACTCTATCTGCCATGCAAGATCCGCGATCCATGGCGCGGGCAGCAGCGGGCCGAACAGCTCGACAAATCGCCCGCGCTCCATCTGGCTGGGTCGTTCCCGGCGGGTATGCGGATGGGTGGCCGCCCAATGCTCGGCAATGTCGATCCGGCGCGGGCACCAGACGCCCGCGCGGTGCTGCACATGGTCGATAAAGCGGCGCAGGCCCGCGATCTTGCCGGGTCGGCCGATGAGGCGGCAATGCAGACCCACGGTCATCATCTTGGGCGCGCCCGCCTGCCCTTCGGCGTAGAGCGTGTCAAAGGTATCGGTCAGGTAGGTTTCGAAATCCGAGCCCGTCACCCAACCGGGCGAGGCGGCAAAACGCATGTCATTGCATTCCAGCGTGTAGGGGATCATCAACTGATCGCGCGCGCCAGATTCCTGCCAATGCGGCAGGTCATCGTCATAGCAGTCGGAAATGTAATCAAAGCCGCCTTCTTCGGCGACAAGGCGCACGGTATTGACGCTGCACCGCCCCGTATACCAGCCGCGCGGGCGGGTCCCCGTAACCTCAGTGTGCAGGCGCACCGCCTCGGCGATGGCGGCGCGTTCCTCGGACTCGGGCATGTCCTTGTGTTCGACCCATTTCAGGCCATGGCTGGCGATTTCCCAGCCTGCCTCTTGCATGGCGGCCACCTGTTCGGGGCTGCGCGCGAGGGCTGAGGCGACGCCGTAAATCGTCAGCGGTATCGCCATCCCGGTGAACAGACGGTGCAGCCGCCAAAACCCGGCGCGCGCCCCGTAGTCATAGACCGACTCCATGTTCCAATGACGTTGTCCAGGCCAAGGCGTGGCCCCCGGAATATCCGACAGAAACGCCTCTGACGCGGCATCGCCGTGCAAGAGACAGTTCTCGCCGCCCTCCTCATAGTTGAGCACGAATTGCACCGCGATGCGCGCCCCGCCGGGCCATTTCGGATCGGGCGTTTGGGGGCCGTAGCCGCGCAAATCTCGGGGATAGCGGATCATGTCATCAACTCCGGAGATCGTGGTTTGGAAAGAAACGCAAGGACAGGGGGCGATTGGCCCCCTGCCCCTGTCTGAAGCGCCTCAGCGGTCGAGAAACCGGCGCGCGGCGGGCAGGTGCCGCATCAGCAGGTAATAGGTGACACCCGCCGGGATCAGGCTGGCATACCAAGAGACGCCCGAGAAGGTCAGCGCCGCGACCACACCCACCGCCATGGCGATGAGGGCGGCGGGGTTGTAGCCCGCATAATCACCGCTCTCATCATAGAGTTTCTCAAGATCAAGCGTCTGGCGGCGCAGCACGTAGTAATCCACCACGAGGATCGCAAAGATCGGCCCCAAGAAGGCGCTGTAGGTCTGGATAAAGAGATTGAGACCGGCGGCGGATTCATTCTTGACCAATTCCCAAGGAAAGGTGCCAAAAGCCAGCAGCCCAACCACAACGGCAGAGGTCTTGTAGCTGAGTTTGAACACATCCATCAGCGCATAGGCGGGCGGCACGACGTTGTTGAGAATATTGGTCGTGACCTGCGCAAAGGCGATGAAAAGCAGCGTGACGACGAGCAGCAGCTTGTTGTCGACCGCGTTCGAAAAGACGCGGATGGGGTCAACCTCGCCTGTTGCACTCGAAACCATGAGGCCGATCAACCCCATGAAGAGTGTCGCGGGCAGGATCGAGTTGGCATAGATCACCACTTGGCGCACCCGCCCGACATCCTGCCGCAATTCTCGGCTGTAGTCCGAGACGTTGAGCATCATCGTGGCGTAAATGCCGAGAAAGAGCATGGTCGCCCCCCAGAACGGCGCGCCCCATGTGCCTTCGACATTGATCAGATTGGTGCTGATTTCATCGCCATATTTGCCGATGACAGAGGTGAACATGTAAATCAGCGCGCCGATTATGAAGACGGAGCCGATATTCTCGAGCCATTTGATGCCGTGAAAGCCCAGAACCGAGAGCATGATTTGCAGCGCCTGAAACCCGACAAAGAACACAACGATATTGGAATAGCCAAACAGCGTCTCGCTCACCAGATTGAGCGCGCCCGCACCGATCCAGCTCTGAAACCCGAACCAGACGAGCGCCGGGACCGAGCGCACCAGTGCCGGGATGCGTGAGCCGGAAAAGCCGAAGGCGGATCGCACCTGCACCATCATCGGGATGCCATATTTATGCCCCGGCGCCCCGTTGATCATCAGCGCAAGGCCGATCACGGTGCAGCCGATGGCGATGGCCAGAAACACCTGCACCAGATTGAGCGTGCCCACGAGGCCAGAGCCGATGGTAAAGGTGCCGATGGAAACGCAGCCGCCAAGCCAGGCAAAGAGATAGGACCAAGGGTCCATGATCCGCGTTTTCTGCGGGGCCAGCGATTCCTCGCCAATGCCTTTATGTTCGATCACCTCGGGCATGTGCCCGTCATGCTGCAAAACACCCCGGTTTGTATCTGAAATTGTCATGTCTCTCCTCCCTGAGATGCATTATTTCGGGTTTGGTGGCGCGTAGGCGCCGATCTTGCTGGTCTTGATGCCGGCCCCTACCAAGGCCTCGGCGAATTTTGTGGCGACGGTGACACCGTCGATCACGGGGATTCCAGTTTCTTCTGTCAGCCATGCGGCAAGGTCCGCCATGCCGGCACAACCAAGAACCACGGCCTCGCAACGATCCTCCTCGATCGCCTTGAGGATTTCGGCGCGCACCAGTTGGCGCGCGTTCGATCCGGGTTCTTCCAGGGCGAGCACCGGGATCGCCGCCGAACGCACGCGGCGGCATTGATGATCCAGACCGTAACGGCGCACCAGGTCTTCGATGATCGGGATCGAGCGCGGCAGGGTCGTGACCACGCTGAACGAGGTGGCGACCATGCTCGCGGCCTTGACCGCCGCCTCGCAGATGCCAATCACGGGCCCGCTGGCAATTTCGCGGCAGGCCCCGATGCCGGGGTCGTCGAAACAGGCCACGACAATCGCGTCGGCATGCTGCGCCTCGGCTTGACGGACCTGATCGAGCAGGCGCGGCACGGCCATCGCCTCGTCGTAATGGCCTTCGATGCTGGCAGGGGCGCCTACGCCCGAGCGCGCCTCGATCACGACACCGGCAGCTGTGACGGCCCGCGCGGACGCCGCAATCTTGTCCGTCATGCTCGTGGTCGAATTCGGGTTGATAACAAAAATTTTCATAGGCTCCTCCACTTGAATTGCAACTTGATTAACATAAATTGTTAACAATTTAAACATCCAATTTTTCCGGTCGATTTTATTGCCTGAAAATGTAAGTTTTCCCGTAATCAAGGAATGGAGCGCCGTATGTCAGACACCCCGGAAAATGTGCTGGTCGAACATGTGCTGGATGCCATCTCGGATCAGCGGCTTCGGGCTGGAACGAAACTGGGCGAACAGGCGCTGAGCGACCTTTTTTCCTGTAATCGCGCACATGTACGCCGGGCACTTGCAATTCTTGCGGCCTATCACGTAGTCGATCTGATCCCCAACCGAGGGGCGTTTGTATCCACCCCTTCTGAGGACGAGGCACGCGACCTGTTTCAGGCGCGGCGCGCTATCGAGGTCACGATCATCCGCAATGTGGTGCGCCGCGCCGACGAGGCCGATATTGCCAATCTGCGCGCGCATCTCGCGACTGAGGATGAGATCCGGCAGCAGAATGACCGCTCGAAGGCGATTCGCGCCTCACGCGACTTTCACATGTTGCTGGCCCGGATCGGGCGAAATTCCGTCTTGGAACATTACCTAGCGGAACTGACCATGCGCACGTCGCTCATCATCGGGCTTTATGGCTCTAAATCCGCAAGTCTCTGCTCGGACGATGAACATGTAAGGATCGTCCAGAGCGTCGCCGACCGTGACGCGGTCACAGCACAAGAGATGGTCGATTACCACCTGCGCCATATCGAAGGCGAAATCGAATTCGGCGACGAAGCCCCAAAGGTCGGGCCACTCTCGATGATCTTTCCATCCTCCCGTACCGGGCGCTGAGGCAAAGGCCTGACGTCTGGCCAAGCGATGGACCTTTGGGCAAGGAGAAGCGCATGCACCGACTAGTGTCACCGGCAGAGCCCCCCTCCGCCTGCTGCAATCAAGAACGAATTACAGCGTCCGCTACCTTCCTCGGGACAAGCACAGCCAAGGTCAGTGATCTCCCGCTTGCCGTCTTCCAAAAGAGCCGGCCATTGCCTCAGAGCTTGCCGTGCGATCCATCACACAGAGGCGCTGTGTCACTGTGCTTGCACCCACAGAAGAACACACGTTTACTCGTGGTAGCCACATATTTGACAGGCGCGATGCCTGTGTCCTTGTGGCTACCGTCACAGAACGGCTGCTTGCTGCTCTGGACGCGGGCCATGCCTCACGGCCTCCCAGTGGGCCTCTACAGCAGCGAGGGCAGCCACAAAGCGGCTCTTGGCCTCTTTGGCGTCTTTCGTCCTCAGGGAGGCTTTGGCGTGATCTCCAATCTTGACCGCGTAGTCTTTGCCCGCAACCTGAACAACCAGCCGAGTGCCTTTGACGCGATCTTTAACGACTGAGGGCACATTGACCCGCAGATAATACACGTTTCCGATTTTGGTTGGATTCGGCATTGCAAGACCCATGATGTACCACCTCTATGTACCAGTTGAGGCGGATCAGGTCTTTAAATATCAATACATTAGCAAGATCAAGAGGTTGGGATGGTGGGTGATGAGAGACTCGAACTCCCGACATCTTCGGTGTAAACGAAGCGCTCTACCAACTGAGCTAATCACCCGTGTTGCGCGTCATACCCAAGCGGTTCCGCGCGCGCAAGAGGGTTTGATCGCAGCTCTGTAAATCAGCCTTGGCTCTGTGTGGGAACCTGCTAGCCTGCGCATCAAACTGACAGGAAAGGCCCACCCATGTCCCCCACCCTCCACATGATCCCTGCGCGTCGCGGCAAGGCCACGCGTCTGAATGCGGGAGAGGCCATTCGCATCGTCAACACCCATGGTGCGCAGGTGGTGGATACCTGGGCCTTCAGCGCCGATGACATGGGCGAATTCATGTCGATGGAGCATATCCGCCCCACCTTGGGCCGCATCTTTCCCACGGCCGGCGATGCGCTTGTGACCAACCGCCGCCGCCCGATCCTGATGTTCGAAGAGGACAGCTCACCGGGCCGGCACGATACGTTGATTGCCGCCTGCGATGACTATCGCTACGGCCTTCTGGGCTGCACCGACTATCACGACAACTGCACCGACAACCTGCACGCCGCCCTGCGCCAACTGGGACTTTGCAGCCCCGAGACCCCCAGCCCGCTGAACCTCTGGATGAATATTCCCGTCGACCCCGAGGGGCACACCTCTTGGGGCACACCGCTCAGCAAACCGGGCGATCATGTCGTGCTGCGCGCGGTGATGGACTGTGTGGTGGCGATGTCGGCCTGCCCGCAGGACATCCTGCCAATCAACGGTGCCGCCTGCATGCCGACCGAGGCGCATTTCGAGATCTTGGGACGCTGAGGCGGGCATCCCCGAGGGCGGTCTTGACCTTGCGTGGCGCTTTGCCGACTCAAAGCCAAAACAGCCTAGCGCAGCAACACAACCGGAACCTTGCACGAGCGCACCATCTCGGTCGTTGTGGAGCCGATGATCAGGCTGCGAATGCGGCTGTGCCCATAGGCACCCATCACCACCATGTCGAAACCGGCGGCCTCCACCAACTTGCCAAGCGCGGTCTCGGGCTGTCCTGCGATCACCTCGGTCTCCGCCACAATCCCCGCCGCCGCAAGCAAAGCGCACGCATCCTCGAGCCCCTTCTTCACCTCGGGCGTTGCCGTGCCGACCGTGACCACATGCAACTTGAGCCCGGCAAAGAGCGGGCTGCGCGCGATGTGATCCACCGCCTTCATCGCAGAGGTGCCGCCATCATAGGCCAATAAGACCCTATCAATCGGCCGAAACGCGCGGGCCGCCACGACCACCGGCTTGTGACAGGCGCGCACGATCCGCTCAAGATTCGATCCCAGATGCCCCTTGGCAAAATCCGCCGCCTCGCCGCGCTTGCCGATCAGGATCACGCGCGCCTCATGTTCGACCTCGGCGACCGTCTCGACGATGTCGCCATGGCGCAGCCGCGTCGTGATCTCACGCACCCCCGCTGCCTCCAGCAGGGCGCGCGCATCCTCCAGAATGGCGCGACCCCGATGCGCCACCAGCTTGGCGCGCTGTGCATCCAAGGCTGCCAGTTCTTCCAATAGCGCCGTGCGCGCACCCAGCCGGATCGAGCCTGAGAGATCAGAGGTCTCTACCCCTTCGCGCCGCCCCAACACATGCAACAACTCCACCGGCGCGCCGGTGCGCTGCGCAATCCACGCTGCGTGTTCGCAGACCGAGGCCGAATATATCGAGCCATCCACCAAGGCGATGATCTTGTCTGTCATGTCTCTCTCCTCCCTCAATGCGCCATCAACTTGTCGATGGCCCCCGGCTTGTTATGCTCGGCCAGCCTGTCCACGAGTGTCCCAGAGGCCGCATTCATGCCCCGGATTTCCACCTCTGCCCCATCCCGACGGAATTTCAGCACCGCCATATCGAGCGCCTGAACCGACGAAATATCCCAGATATGCGCCGCACTCACGTCGATTACGACCCGCTCCAATGCCTCTCGGAAATCAAAGGCCCTCATGAAATCCTCCACCGAGCCATAGAACAGCTGTCCCTCGACCCGGTAAATGCGTTCGCGCCCATCCTTGGAAATTTCAGAGGTGACCCGGAAAAGCTGCGCGATCTTGGCGGCAAAGAAGATGCCCGACAAAAGCACCCCCACCAGCACCCCGATGGCGAGATTATGGGTATAGACCACCGTGACCACCGTCGCGATCATCACGACCGAGGACGAGCGCGGATGCTCGCGCAGGTTCTTGATCGACGACCAGGAAAACGTGCCCACCGACACCATGATCATGATCGCCACCAAGGCGGGCATCGGTATGAGACTAACCAGATCGCCAAGCCCCACCACGAGGACGAGCAGAAAGAGCCCCGCCACAAAGCTCGAAAGCCGCCCGCGCCCTCCGGATTTGACGTTGATGATCGACTGACCGATCATCGCACAGCCCGCCATCCCGCCGATAAAGCCAGTGGCGCTATTGGCCAACCCTTGCCCAATCATTTCCTGAGAGCGATTGGATTTGGTATCGGTCAGATCGTCGACGATGTTCTGTGTCATCAGGCTTTCCAGCAGGCCCACGACCGCCACCGCCACCGAATAGGGCAGGATGATCATCAAGGTCTCAAAGGTCAGCGGAATGTCCGGGATCAAAAACACCGGCAGCGTATCGGGCAGCGCGCCCATATCCCCCACCGTGCGCACATCGAGGCCAAGCGTCAGAGTGACAGCGCTCAGCACAAGAATCGTCACCAGGGGCGAGGGCACCGCCTTGGTCACAAGCGGGAAAAGGTAGATGATCGCCAGCCCCGCCGCGACCAGAACATAGGTGATCCACGTCACCGAACGCGGATCAAGCTCCGGCAATTGCGCCATGAAAATCAGAATGGCGAGCGCATTGACGAACCCGGTCATCACCGATTTCGACACATAGCGCATCACAAACCCCAGCCGCAGCACCCCCATCCCGATCTGAAGGAGCCCCGCCAGCACCGTCGCCGCCAGCAGGTATTCCAGCCCGTGATCGCGCACCAGCGTCACCATCAGCACCGCCGTCGCCGCCGTGGCGGCGGAAATCATACCGGGCCGCCCGCCGGTGATCGCGGTGATCACGGCAATCGAAAAGGACGCATAGAGCCCCACCTTGGGGTCCACGCCTGCAATGATCGAAAAGGCAATCGCCTCGGGGATCAGCGCCAGCGCCACCACCAGACCCGACAGCAAATCACCCCGGATATTGCCAAACCATTGTGCCCGATAGGCATCTATTGAAATCATGTGAAATCCGTCCCTGATCCGGCCACCCGAAACCCGGCCCGATTGTGCATTTTGATAGGTTTCAATGATCCGGCGGATAGGCGGCCGGAAGAGCCACCCGGGGCTTGCACCCGGGGTCCATGCGATTACAAGCGGCGTTTAACGACCTTGCTCCCGGATGCCAAGCCATTTTCGCCGCAAGGCAACAGAACCCGGCCTGCCATCCTCTTAGTCTTGCGTGGCGATCAACTCTGGAATGATGAAGGACTCGGTCTTCACACCACGCGCCTTGGCACTTTGACGCACTGCCTCCTGCAAGCCCGCACTGCGTTTGAGCAACCGTCGGAAACGCGCCTCGTCCAGCACCAACAGGGTTGACGAGGAAATCGCCGTTGCCCCGGTGCGGCGCGGTTTCTGCATCAGGATCGCCATCTGTCCAAACATCTCGCCGCGACCCAAGCGCCATGTCTGACCGGCAACCGCCAATTCCACCGCGCCCGACGCAATGAAAAACACGCTGCGCGCGGGCGAATCCTTGCGCAGGATCACATCCCCCTCGTTGACATACCGCGTGCGCAAGGCGCGCGTCAGCTGTCGCAGGCTGCGCTCGTCCAGATCCGCAAAGAGCGGAAATTGCCGGACAAGTTCCGCTTTCTGCACTGCCACGTCCAGCTTGGGCCGTTGTTCTTCACTCAATCTGCGCGCCGCGATGTCCTGCATCAGCGCCACATGCAATTCCGCGCCGATCAACCCGTCTTCGCGCAGCATTCCGTATTCCCGCTCCTCCAGACGTAGTGCGGTGCGTCGAATGAACCGCCGCTCCAATTCCTCCGCATAACCGGGATACTGGAGTCGCAACCCCTCCAGCGCAGTTTCCACTGCCTCCTGACGCCGCCCGAGCAACTCGTGCAAGAGGTCGGCCACCCGCTTGCCGTGAATGCGCCGAATGCGCCCGTCGATGAACCCGCTCAGATCGCGCAGGATCAGGCGTTGAGACAAGAGCACCTCGAACCGATCCGCGGTCATCAGAGCCAAAGGCCTTGAAATCCGCAACCGGTTGTTCAGAATCACCGCCGCCCGAAAGCCTCGGCCATAGCGCAGGCTGCGCCGGGCGGCCCGCTGATAGCCAGTCCGCCCACCAGACCGTGCCGCCTCGATCAACCGATCGGCTTCGGTCAGGATCTGTTCCGATAGGCGGGCCGAAATCGCCTGTTCTCGGAACCGCGCAAGAATTGTGTCTCGCTCTGCCCCTGCCAGCGCGATCAACCCCAGTGTGATCCGGTCGCGGTCCTGAATTGCACGGTCCGCCTCAGCGGTTTGTACGGCACCGTCCAGTCGCGCAGCAAAACGCTTGGCCTCGGACCGCACCGTCTCGCGCGTCAATTCGTAATTCTCGGCCGTCCGCGCCACGTCTTCCCGCACGGTTTGCAGGGCCACCGCGATCACCTGATTGCTAAGCGCCTGATCGAGCGGCGACAGCCGATCCAGCCCAAGCCGCCCAATCACCCAGCGCAACGTCGTCCCCTGCACAAGCAGCGTAAAGAGCGTAAAGCCAGTGGCCAGAATACCCACGAGCCGCTTGACTTCGGGGGGCACCCGGAAACTCTCGGTGACCGCCAACGCGAGCGCCAGCGTGACCGCCCCCCGCAACCCGCCCCAAAGAATGGCAACGCGATACGGTCGCTCGACCACCGGCGACAGCTTGAACTTGCTCAGGATCGGCATCAGCCCAAAGAGTATCACCGCGCGCGCAGCCACCGCCGCCGCAATCACCACCGCGATCAGAATGAAATCTCCCGCCCGCACCTCTTCGAGCAGCCGGGGGATCAGCAGCGCCGCGAGAATAAAGATGAGCGCCCCGGCCCAATGCGCCAAGAGGTCCCATACCTCGCGCAGGTTGCCCCAGACCGCAGGCGGCAGGCGCGCCGGACCCGTCAGATTGAGCGTCAGCCCCGCTGCCACGACCGCGATAACCCCCGACGCCCCGATGCTCTGTTCCGCGCCGATATAGGCCAGATAGGGCAATGCCACAGAGACCGAAATCACCGCCAACTCATACCGCGCCATCAGTGCCATGATCCGCACCGCAATGCGTGCAGCCACCCAGCCTGCCAGCGCGCCGCCAGCAATCAGCACCGGAAATTGCGACAGGGCATCCTGAAAGCTGGGGTCCGGCACGCCCAGCATGACAAACCCCATAAAAAGACCAAACAGCGCAATCGCGGCCGCATCGTTCAACAGGCTCTCACCCTCGATGATGCGCGCCAATCGTCGCGGTGCCGAAATCGAGCGGAATATACCCACCACAGCCGAAGGGTCCGTCGTGCTGACAATCGCGCCGATCAGCAAACAGACTACCAGCGGCAGCGCACTCGCCCATGCCAGCGCATAGCCGACCGCCAGCGTCGCCACCACAACCGCGACGACCGCCAGCACCAGAATAGGCACCCAATCATCCATCATCCGCCTCGGATTGACCCCCAGCGTCACCTGAAACAGCAGCGTCGGCAGGAACACATAGAGAAAAACATTTGATCGGATCGGCAGGCCCAGAATCGCTTCGGCCACCGGATTGAGCGCATCAGTCAACTCGGTGCGCAGGAAAAAGATCGACGCAACGCCTATCATCATGCCCAGACAGGCCAAAATCACGGTATAGGGCAGCCGGAGACGCGCGGCCAAAGGATCAGCAGCGGCAATCACCAAGAACAGCGACGCAATGATTGTGGTGACAAGAACGATATCCATATCTCTGAAATAGCTTGAATATCTGACATTGGAAATCAGAGGTTCGGGGATCGCCGATGACTTTTAACACGGTCCCAGCAAACTGCCGCCTAAAGCATCTCGCCGCCGTCTATCACAAGCGCCAGTCCGGTCACAAAGCTTGACCGGGCCGAGGCCAGATAAACGATCCCATGCGCGATTTCTTCGACATTCGCCCATCGCCCCATCGGAATTGAGCCTGCCACATAGGATTCGAGCGCCTCGCGTCCCCCCATCTGTGTCTCAAACCCGGCGTTGAAAGGCGTGTCGACAAAGCCGGGGCAAAGCGCGTTGAAGCGGATATTATCGCCTGCGTAGTCCACCGCCATCTGTTTGACCATCGCCACGGCGGCATGTTTGGTCGTGGCATAGGACACCATGCCTCGATCATACTGGCAGCCCGAGTTTGACGCGGTCACGATCACCGATCCGCCGCCCTGCGCGCGCATCGGCGCAATGACCGCCCGCGCCAACACGAAATGCGCCCGCACATTCAGCTTCCAGGCCACATCCATCTGTGCGGGTGTCACATCTTCGGCCCGTCCGGGAATCTGGATGCCCGCATGACTGTGCAGGATGTCGATCCGCCCCCAATCCGCCACCACCTGCGCGACCATCGCGGCGCAGTCCGCATCCTCTGCCACATCAAGCGCAAAGGCTGCCCCCCGACCACCTGCCGCCTCGATCTGCGCCAAGGTCTCCTGCGCCAATTCGCCATCCAGATCGGTGACAATGACCACCGCCCCTTCGCGGGCCATCGCAATAGCCCCGGCCCGGCCAATTCCCGACCCTGCCGCCGTCACCAGCGCGATACGATCCTTGAGCATGCCTGTCTCCTGCATCCGATCAGCGCCCGGCCCGCACGGCACCGGGCCGCAACAGCACCTGCGCGATAATCAGCATGGTCAGCGATGCGACCATCACCATCGTGCCAATTGCGTTGATTTCAGGCGTCACGCCTCGGCGGATCGACGAAAAGATATAGATCGGCAGGGTCGTCTCGGACCCCGCGACAAAGAAGGCCATGATGAAATCGTCAAAGCTGAAGGTGAAGGCCAGCAGAAACCCCGCCAGAATCGCCGGTGCGATCTGCGGCAGCGTTACCTGCACAAAGGTCGCCACCGGACCGGCCCCCAAATCGCCAGAGGCCTCGATTTGCGCGCGATCGAAACTCTCAAGCCGCCCGCGCACCAGCAAGACCACCAGCGACATCGTGAACATGCCATGCAACCCGATGAGCGACCCCATGCCCAACGACAGCCGGCGGCCCATCACAGTCTCAAGCCACGGATTTATCAGATCAAACACCGTCACCAGCGCGATCAGCGTGGCAATGCCGATGACGATGCCGGGGATCATCACCGCAACCTGCACCAGCGTGTCAAAGAACACCCGCAACCGCCCCCGCATACCTGTGAGCGCCAGCGCCGCCATGGTCCCCGCAACCGTCGCCAGAACGGCCGACAGAAACGCCACCTTGAGCGAGGTCCAGAGCGCCTCCATCACAAAGGGATTGCTCAGCGCGCGGCCATACCATTCGGTCGAAAACCCCTGCATCGAACTCGCCGACCGCCCGGCGGAAAAGGAAAACAGCGCAATGATCCCGATGGGCAGGTACAGAAACACAAAGACGGCGATGGCATAGGCTCTCATGGCACCCTCACATCAGCCCGACATCGTCGCGGCCTGCCCCGAAACGGCGGACCGCCCGGCTATAGAGCGCGACAACGATCAACATGATCACGATCAGCGCCACAGCTACTGCCGATCCAAACGCCCAGTTGCGCGACTGCAAAAAGAGATCGACCAGCGCATTGCCGACAAAGAACACCTTGCCGCCGCCCAGAATGGCGGGGATCAAGAATTCGCCGGTGAGCAGGATGAACACCAGCATCGAGCCTGTCAGAACCCCCGGCATCGACAAAGGCAGCGTGATTTGCAGGAAACTGCGCCAGGGCGGCGTGCCCAGATCCGCCGCCGCCTCCAACAGGCTGCGATCCAGCTTTTCCAATGCGACGTAAATTGGAAAGACCATCAGCGGCAGATAGCCATAGACAATCCCCACCAGCACCGCGAAGGGCGTATTTATCAGGCGAATATCGCCCAGCCCCACCGCCTCCAGCAGCGCCGGAATACCATTGCCCCCGAGCAGGTAAATCCACGCATAGGACCGGATCAGGATTGAGGTCCAAAATGGAACGATCACCAGAATGAGCAGCGTCGTCTTCCAGCGCGCCGACACCTTCAACGCCAGATAATAGGCCAGCGGATAGGCAATGATCAACGCCGCCAGCGTGCCCAGCGGCGCCAATGTCAGCGTGTTGCGAAAGGCGGCAAACCGCGCGGGCAGGTTGGCATATTGCTCCAACGTAAAGCCCGGCGCATAGCCACCAATCGGGTTCCGCTCGCCAAAGGAAAAGACGAGGACGACGGCCAAGGGAAACAGCAGCAGCACGCCATACCAGATACCCGCCGGCATCAACAGCAGCGCGCGCGCCCTCTCCCGTGTCATGGCCATCGCCCTCGGTCCTCCGCTCAGGCCGATTTGAACCGGGCCATCAATTCGGCGCGGTTGGGATCGGTCAGCGTCACCGCCGCACCGAATTCCAACGCATTGAGCGCCTCCGCCGCCGGATAGAGGATCGGATCGTTCAGCAAATCCTCAGGCAAGAGCGCATTGGTGCGCGCATCCGCCACCGGATAGCCGTGCGCCAGCGCCTCACGCGCGTTGACCTCCGGGTCGAGCAGATAGTTGATCAGCGCATAGGCCGCCTCGCGGTGTGGCGCGCCGACCGGAATGGCATAGTAATCCGACCAGATTTCGCCGCCCTCTTTGCCAAGGGCAAAGGCGATTTCGGGCAGGTCGGTATTGAGTTGCTTGCCATCCCCCGTCCAGCACATCGTGAGCCAGGCATCACCATTGCGCATCGCGGGCTGATAATCCGACGAAATAGCAAAGAGATGCGGCTTGACCTCGATCAGCAGCTTTTCGGCCTCGGCCAGTTCCGCCGGATCGACCGAGTTAAAGCTGTAGCCGAAATACGCCAGCGCATTGCCGATGGTGGTCAGCTGATAGTCATGCACCATGACGCGCCCGTCGAACTGATCCTTGGCCCCGTCAAAAAAGGTCTTCCAGCTATCGACCACGCCGCCGGTCTTGGCGGTGTTTGACGCAATCCCCGTGGTGCCCCAGTTTTTCGGCACGGCATAGACCTTGCCATCAATCGTACCCGCATCTGCAAAGCGTGCATCAAACGCGGCAGCATCAAAATTGGGCAGTTTCGCGAGGTCCAAAGGCTCGATCAAACCGGCCTCGACATAGGTCGAAATCGCATAGTTGGTTGGAACGAACACGTCCCAGCCCGAACCACCCGCCTGAATCTTGGCCAGCATTTCCTCGTTCGAGCCAAACACATTGACCTGAGAGAAAACGCCGGTCTCGGTGGCGAAGAGGTCAAAGTTTGCCGCGTCATGGTAATTGGGCCAGGTCGCCAGAACCACCCGGTCACCCAGATCCTGCGCGATGGCACGCCCCGGCATGAGGCCCGGCAACGCGCCCCCCAGAACCGCCATCGCGGTGCCAAGGCCAGTGGTGCCCAGAAACTGACGTCGGCTGATCGAACCCTTTTCGTAGCGGCGCAGTTCCTCAATGAATTTCTTACGCGAAATCGGTGTGTTATCCTGAGTCATCGTCTCGTTTCCCTTGTTGAACTTGGTGCAGTTGTTATCCGTCACTCTTCGGCAGCCAGAACCAGACCCGTGCCTGCCGTCCAGAGGATATGGACCTCATCGCCCACCCCCTGCCCGCCCATGGCTCTTTCGGCCTGTCGCGGAACATTGACCTGAAGCGGGCCAATGCTATCGGCCTGCAGCAGATATTCGGTATGATCCCCCAAAAAGGTGCGATGGGTGATCCGCGCCCGCAGCATCGCATCCTCGCCCGGTGCCTCGCCCGGCACGGCAAGGCGCAACGCCTCTGGGCGCACCGCGATATCGACATGACGGCGCGTATCCGCCTCCGCTTCGGGCACCAGCACCTCTGTGCCCTCCGCCAGTGCGATCCGCGCCAGACCTGCCTGCCGCGACAGAACCTCGCCGCTCAGGATGTTCGCCTTGCCCACGAAATCCGCCACATAACGATTGCGCGGCCGATCATAGAGATCCTGCGGCGTGCCCACCTGCACGATCCGCCCTGCCCCCATGATGCAGATGCGATCCGACATCGACAGCGCCTCTTCCTGATCATGGGTGACCAGCACAAAGGTGATCCCAAGGCTGCGTTGCAGATCGAGCAATTCGCGCTGCATCTCGCCGCGCAGCTTGGCATCGAGCGCCGCCATCGGCTCATCCAGCAACAAGAGCTTGGGCTCGTTGATGATCGCCCGCGCCAAGGCCACCCGCTGCTGTTGGCCGCCCGACAGTTCCCATGTGCGCCGCGCGCCAAACGCGTCCAACCGCACCTTGGCCAAGGCAGCCTCCACCCGCGCGGCAATCTCGGATTTCGCCAGCTTGGGCCGTACCTGTCGCAACCCATAGCCGATGTTCTGCGCCACGGTCATATGTGGAAAGAGCGCATAGTGCTGAAACACCATGTTCACCGGGCGCGCATAAGCGGGCACGCGGCTGACATCCTGCCCGTCGATCCGAACCATGCCGTCGCTCGGCGCTTCGAACCCGGCCAGCATCCGCAGCGCTGTGGTCTTGCCACAGCCAGAGGGGCCAAGGAACGACAGGAATTCGCCGCGCCGGATACGCAGGTTGATCCGGTCCGCCGCCAAAATCGCGCCAAATCTCTTGGTGGCCCCGACGAACTCGGCGACGCAATCCTCGTCCGAGGGATGGCCCTGTATGCTGTGCGTCCCCTGTTCCCGGCTCACGCCCATCCTGATCTCCGTCTCGGCATTCGCATCCAGCATGCCGGTCCTCTCGTGTTGCGGCACACCCACACCTATGCCATACATTCTCAAAACGGTAAGAAAATCGCAGCCGGTTGTATATATCATAAAGAGCATAGATGACGACGAAAATGCAGATGTCAGATTGGTTCGAAACCAGCGCGCGGGCGGTCTCGGCGCTCGGTACGTCCGGCTTTGCCTCGGCCCTCACCACCGCTCTGCGCAGCATTGTACCCTATGAGTTCACGGTAATCTTTGCCTATTACCGCGACCACAAACCCATTGATCTGCATGATGATTTTCCCGCTGCCAAGCGCAAGGTCATGGTGGATGACTACCAAGAAGGGCCTTATCTGCTCGATCCCTTCTACCTCAATGCCACGGCCCCCACGACGCCCCGCCTCGCACGGCTGCGCGATTTGGCGCCAGATCGGTTCTATCAGGCAGAATATTTTCGCAATTATTACATCCAGACCGGACTTGCCGAAGAAATAGGCTTTATCGTCGATCTCGGCGACGGGGTGAGCGTGGTGATTTCCGCCATGCGCGAACACAAGGCCTTCTCCGCCCGCGAATTCCGCGATCTCGAAGCCGCCTTTCCCTTCGTCGCAGCCATCGCCCAGAAACAGTGGAGCGGCCTGATCACCCAATTCTCGGCGCGGCCCCAAACCGACGGTCCTCGCCTGCCGCAACTGATCGAGGATGCCTTTCAAAGTTTGGGCCGCAACCTCCTCACCCCGCGCGAGGCGGAGGTCGTGGAATATGTGCTCAAGGGTCATTCCGCCGATGCCACAGGCCGCGCCTTGGGCATTTCACCGGGCACCGTGCGCATCCATCGCCGCAACATCTACGTCAAACTGCGGGTGAGTTCACAAGGAGAACTGTTCTCCAGCTTTATCGCCGCGTTGTCAGAACTCGCCTGAGACGATCAGGATGGATCGACCCGTGTGGCATTTGGTGTCTGAACTCAGCCCCATGGGACCGTGGCGAGATTTCTGGATCATCTTGGTCTGACTTTGGAGATAGCGACGAAAGGGTCGCAGAGGGCTGGCTCTATTGCCATGTTTCTTCGTCATGTTTCGCGGTTAGAGAGAGATACGCGATTGAAGTTGCTCACGCGACACCTGATATCCGTCACAGGATTCTGAAAGGCGCATCATGCCAGGACGTCAAGGCAAGCGAAAACGACCATCCTTGTCCCTACCGATCTTGCGAAACTCGCGTGCGCAGCACCGCGCGGGGACATTGACCTTGGGCACGTTGCTGACCGCCCTTGGTGAGACCTCTTTTGGATGGGCTATTGTGGTGTTTTCGCTGGTGACCCTTTTGCCCCTGCCGCCCGGAACCACCCTTCTGACCGCCTTGCCTCTTTTGGTCACCACGGGCCAGATGGTCCTCGGCTATCCGCATGTGAAACTCCCCGGTCCGCTCGGGCGTCTCAGGCTTGATCACCCCATGCTGCGACGTGCTGTTCTGCGCCTCAGACCCGTGACCCGCAGGCTCGAACGCATCCTGAAACCACGGTACACGCGGCTTTTTTCACGCCAGAACGAGCGCCCCCTTGGCGCGCTCCTCTTCATCATCGCCTTTGCGCTCTTTCTGCCGGTCCCGCTTAGCGGATGGTTTCCGGCGGTGTCGCTCTTCATCGTGGGGGTCGGCATCGTCGAGCGCGACGGGCTGGTCACCTGCGCCGGACTCTGTCTTGGCGGCCTCTCGGTCCTGCTGACTGCGACAATTCTCGTCTCCTTGGCAGCCGGAGCAGATGCCCTGATCCATTGAGATGTGACATAATCTGCTGTGCCCGGCGCCGCGCACACCAAGAACCCCGCGAAGCCATAGGTATTCCTGACGCCCGAGGCCCGCGCCTATGGGAAACCCCGGCATCCGGGGATGTCCTCGCGACAAAGCGCAAGGCGCCCCCCTGATCACAGAGAGCCGCCTTGGAATGTCAGTTTCTGCGGGTCTTGTTCAAAAGGTCTTGGCGAGTGTCAGCTTGAAATTGCGCCCCGGCGAGGGTCGTGTCGCAAGATTTGGCGTGAATTGCGCGTCAAACAGGTTCTCGATCCCAACCCGGAATTCGGTGCCATCCCAGACCCCCCGCTTGGGGGCGATCGTGGCCCGCAGGTTATGCACCGTATAGCCGTCATCGCGCACCCCGTTGACGGTGATGGACTCGGCACTCACAACTTCCCAACTCAGGTCATAGGTGTCATCAAACACCTTACCCACAGAGGCGCGCAGGTTGTTGGCCGCAAGGTTGCGCCAATCGCGCACGCCGCCCAGGACATCCACTTCTTCGCCCTCCGCGACGGTGGCGTTGAGATCGACGTAAAACCCGTTCTCCATCGCATAGGACGCCTCGAACTCGAGACCTTGGGTCTGAATCTCATCCAGCGGGTTCTGCGCCGGGGTGGTGTCGACAAAAGAATTCACATCCCAAAGCTCACTGTCGAAATAGGTGACCTTGAGGGCAAGCGCGTCATTCTCACGCAAGAGCCCGCGACGATCATAGGAAAACCCGACCTCATAGGTGCGCGACTTCTCGCTTTGGGTCATGCGGCTTGGAAATTCCAGATCGTCGATGATCGGCAAAACCTCGGTATAGGCGGCGCTGCCAAAGACCGCCAAACCGTTGTTGAACGCATAACGCACCGACAGCCCCCCCATAAGTGCATCCTCGGAAAAGCGACCATCATTGGGGGCTGTATCGCCCTCGACCTTCGATGTCTCATACCGAATGGCGGGCGTCAGGGTCCAGGCGCGACCAATGTCGATCTCGTCCACCGCAAAGAGTGCCCAGCGATTGTCCTCACCACCCGGTGCCGCAAAGGCATCGACGCGCGTGCGGTTGATATGCTCGATCCCCGCCGTCAGATCATGGCGCAGCGCGCCCGTATCAAACAGTGACGTGTTCTTGAGAGTAAGCGTGGTGGTCTCGTAATCGTGGTCCGCATTCAGCAGCGCCGAGCAGATGGTGATCGGGGCGGGCGGGCTACCGGGACAAGAGACCGCATCCTGAAGGATCGCCTCATCGACATGCGAATATTGCAGTGTCAGATCGACCAGATCATTGAGCGGGTTGAAATTGTATTTGAGGATACTGGTCTGACTCTCGACTTCCCGGTCAACATTGCCAAAGAACGTGAGATTGCCAAAACTGTCATACGGCACGTCGAATTGCGAGCTTTGGGTATCCTGATAGCTGGCCTCGATGGAATGGGCCTTGTCCTCGCCAAAGCGGTACTTTGCCTTGACCAACCACGACGGGTCGTCGATCCGTTCCCGCAGCGGATTGATGACAGCGCCATTGCCATCCTCGGGAAAGCCAAGCCTGCGGCTGACGTAATTGAACAGCACCCCAAAGTCCTCGGTGGGCTGCCAGGCCCCGATGCTCGAGGAGGTCACACCATTGCCATTGGTCTGGAATTCCAGCGTCTGACGCAGGCCAAATCCGGTCTCGCCCCCTGTCACATCCTCGGGGTCGATGGTTTCAAGCCGCACCACACCGCCAACCACGCCAGATCCATATTGGAACGACCCGACTGTGCCCCGGATCACCTCGACCTCCTTGAAGAGAAAAGGATCGGTAAAAAGCTGGGTTCCAATGCGGTAAAGTTCCTCGGAACCGCGCGTGGCACCATCGACCTGGATTAACACCTTCTGGTCCGTGCCGAACGTTGCATTGGAGCCAAAGCCACGGATGGAGATGCCTGATCCCTGCGCGGTATCGCCGTTGAGCAGAGCCACGGACGGCACCGTCACCAGCAATTCGGCGACCGATCCGGCCTGACGGTCACGAATTTCGTCTTCGTCGATCACAGTCGACGGAGTCGCGGTTTCGGTTTGCACCGTCCGTTTGCTCTCTCCCAGCGTGAGTGTCCCAAGAAATCCCTCTTGAGCAGGTGTCTCTTGCGCCAGACTGGCAGAGCCATGGCCAAGCCCCATGCACAGGCAGGTTGTCGTCATTAAAATGCAGCGCGTGTGCGATGTCATCACGTGTCCCCTTCGTTTCATTGACAATGGCTGTCACACCGTTGTGCTTGCGAAAGGCTGGCACGGTTTTTTCATTTGGTTTCAATGGTTGAGCGATCTATTCCGGATCGGTCTTGCGTTCCTTATTCTTTTATGAGTAAAAGAGTCAAGATTGTGATTCAGATTTCTTGGATCGCAAATGAGAGCCACGTCCGCGCCGCATGCGCGATGCAGCCAGCCCATTTCAACACCACACGAGGCAGGCATGACAGACTCCGCTCCCCTTTCCCCCGACGCAATTCGTGCCTTTCAGGCCGAAAACCCCAAACTGCGTAGCCGCGATCAGGCGGACCGCCTTGGCATCAGCGAGGCGCAGTTGAACGCCGCCCATATCGGGCGTGGCGCGACGGCTATCGCCGCCCATCCCGATCAGGTCATGGCCGCCGCGCAACAGCTGGGCGAGGTGATGGCCCTCACCCGCAATGAGAGCTGTGTGCATGAAAAAGTGGGGCGTTATGACAATTACCACAGCGGTCAACATGCGGCGATGGTGCTGGCCGAGGATATCGACCTGCGGATGTTCCCAAGCCATTGGTGCCATGCCTTCATGGTCGCGACCGAGACCGACGCAGGCACCCGCCGCAGCCTGCAAGTGTTCGATGCCGCGGGCGACGCGGTGCACAAGATTTTTCTGCGCGACGGCTCATCTCTGGCCGCGTGGGAGGCGCAGCGCTTGGCACTGGCCCTTCCGGACCAGTCCGAGACCTTGACCGTCGATCCGCGCAAGCCCCCCGAAGCCGCAAAATCCAACCCCGACAAGATCGAAGTGCTGCGAGAGGAATGGCGGCGGATGACCGACACCCACCAATTCCTGCGCCTGACGTCCAAGCTGCGGATGAACCGGCTTGGGGCCTACCGCATCGCGGGCGCACCGTTTGTGCGCGCGCTGGCCACCGAGGCGGCGAATACCCTGCTGACCCAACTCGCAGAGACGGGCACCGAGGTGATGATCTTTGTCGGCAATCGCGGCTGCATCCAGATTCATTCCGGCCCCATTGTGGCCCTCAAACCCATGGGTCCGTGGCAGAACGTGATGGATGCGCGGTTCAACCTGCATCTGCGGCTGGATCATGTGGCCGAAGTCTGGGCCGTGGACAAACCCACGCAACGCGGCGCAGCGATTTCGGTCGAAGCCTTCGACGCGCAGGGGTCGCTAATCTTTCAGATCTTCGGGCTTGGCAAAGAGGGGCGCGACAGCCGCGCCGCCTTTGCCCGGATGGTCGAGGCCCTGCCGGGGCTGCAAGAGGCAAACGCGGAGGCGTTGACATGATCAAATTCACCCTGACACGCCGCGTGCTCATAGCACAGGTGGCGCTCTTTGCCCTGGCCTCTGCGAGCATGGCGCAGGAGACCGACCGAGTGCTGTCGATTGGTGGATCAGTGACCGAAATCGTGCATGCCTTGGGGCAAGAGCATCGGCTGGTTGCGCGCGATACCACCTCGACCTTTCCGCCCAAGGTGACGGAATTGCCCGATGTGGGCTATGCCCGCGCGCTCAGCCCCGAGGGTGTGCTCTCGGTTGCACCCTCGCTCATCCTCGCCATCGAGGGGGCTGGCCCGCCCGAGACCATCGAGGTTCTCAGACAGTCCGGTGTGACATTTGTCAGCATCCCCGAGGCGCAAAACGCGGCAGGGATCCTTGCCAAGATCTCCGCCGTTGGCGCGGCATTGGGCGTGCCCGAGCGCGCCGAGGCTTTGGCGACAGAGACGCGCGCCGCACTCGACACGGCGACGGCGCGGACAGCACAGACGCCCGAGGCCGCGCGCAAGCGCGTGCTCTTCATCCTCAGCCTGCAAGGCGGCCGCATCCTTGCCTCAGGGCGCGACACACAGGCCGCAGCCATCATCGAAATGGCCGGCGGCATCAACGCGGTCACAGGCTTCGATGGCTATAAGCAGATGACGGATGAGGCCGTGGCAGAGGCCGCGCCGGACGTGATCCTGATGATGGACCGGACCGGGGATCATGCCATCCTCGACGAACAGCTCTTTGCCCTGCCCGCGATCCGAACCACCCCTGCTGGCACCGCCGAGTCAGTGCTGCGGATGAACGGGCTCTACCTGCTGGGATTCGGACCGCGCACGGCCAAGGCTGCGCTGGACCTGAACACGGCCCTCTACGGCCACACGGAGACCGCGAACGATGACCGTGACCCAAGCTGACACTCTGCCCCACAGCAATCGCTGCGACCGCCGAACACTGGCGCGGCGCGCCCATCTCTGGCTGGGTCTCGGTCTGCTTCTGACCTGCGCCATAAGCCTTGAGACAGGCGCGTCAGGCGTTTCTCTTTTGTCGGTATTCGGTGCCGGGCTGGCGGAGAACCCCGTCCAGAGCATAATCCTCTGGGAGGTCCGCCTGCCCCGCGTGCTCTTGGGCGTGCTGGTGGGCGCAGCACTTGCGGTTTCGGGCGCGGTGATGCAGGGGCTCTTTCGCAATCCGCTGGCCGATCCAGGCATCGTAGGGGTTAGCGCCGGTGCCGGTCTTGGGGCTGTCACGGCAATTGTTCTTGGCGGCCTGCTGCCCATCGCTTTGCGCGACAGTCTGGGACTGTTCCTTGTACCGATCGCGGCGTTCTTCGGCGGCTGGGCCTCGGTCCTTCTGCTCTACGGCGTCGCCACGCGCGGCGGCCGCACGTCGGTGGCAACCATGCTGCTGGCCGGGATCGCACTCGGGGCCTTGTCGGGCGCGGTCTCGGGCCTTCTGGTCTACGCCGCTGACGATCAGCAATTGCGCGACCTTACATTCTGGGGGCTTGGCTCGCTCGCCGGGGCGACATGGGCCAAGGTGGCCACTGCCACCCCAATCATTCTTGCGGCCCTCATGGGGGCACTCCTTCTGGGGCGCGGCCTCAATGGTCTGGCCTTCGGAGAAGCGACGGCGCTGCATCTGGGCATCCCCGTGCAACGGGTCAAGACGCTGGCCATCCTCGCCGTCGCGGCGGCAACGGGCGGCGCGGTGGCCGTCTCGGGCGGGATTGGCTTCATCGGTATCGTGGTGCCGCATCTGCTGCGGCTGGCGACCGGGCCCGACCATGGCCCGCTCCTGATCAACGCGGCCCTTCTGGGGGCAACCCTGCTGCTCGGCGCGGACATCATCAGCCGCGTGATCATTGCTCCCGCGGAATTACCCATCGGGATCGTCACCGCTATTCTGGGTGCGCCGGTTTTTCTATGGATTTTGCTGCGTCGGCGCGGGCTGGTGGATCTATGATACTGCGGGCTCAAACCCTATCGGTGACGCTCGGGCAGAGATCCATCCTTCGGGATATCAACCTCTCCGCCTCTCCCGGTGTGCTGACTGCCATCGTTGGCCCCAACGGCTCTGGCAAAACCACGCTTTTGCGCGCCCTCATTGGCGAAATCGAGACCCAAGGCGTTCTCACACTCGGCGATCTTGAGATCAGTCCGCGCAATGCCGCTGTCTTGGCTGTGCGCCGGGGGGTCTTGCCGCAGGCGTCCCACCTCGCCTTTCCCTTCACCGTGCGCGAGGTGGTAGACGTCGGCCACCGCGCCGGACCTTGGGCAACCCGCAAAGACCTGCCCCACCGCGCCCTGGACCGGGTCGGCCTGTCCCATATGGCAGAGCGGTTCTATCAGGACCTCTCAGGCGGCGAACAACAGCGCGTGCAATTGGCGCGGGTTCTGGCCCAGATCTGGGAACCGACCGGACAAGACGGGCCGAACTGGCTCTTTCTCGATGAACCGGTCTCTAGCCTCGACATCGGGCATCAGCTGTCCGTCATGCGTCTCGCCCGAGAGTTTGCGGATCAGGGCGGGGGCGTGGTCACGGTCATGCATGACCTGAACCTGACAGCAATGTTCGCGGATGAGGTGGTGATGATGCAGAACGGACGGATCGTGGCACAGGGATCTCCGTATGAGGTCATCACCAGCACCACCCTCTCGCGAGTCTACGACTGCGACCTCGCGGTCAGCGTGCCCCCTCCCGATATGCCCTATGTCTTGCCACAGTCGGCGACGATCTGACAGACATCAGGGACAGGTCTGACCTGCTCCCCTTTGAGTCCGCTAATTTAGGTTAGCTCTGTTCAGGTTTGGTCCTGTTTTGACCGATTAGCATATTACACTGGCGTCAGACCAGCGAGACTGGTGTGTGGGCGGTGGTGGTTGACGGCGCGGCCTCGTTCATTTCAGAGATATCCCCCGATGTTCGCGGGTGACCTAGCCCAGTTCCATTGTCCCCACGGCATGCAGCGTGGCGCCGATTTCAGCGCCAACGCCACGATACATCCGGGCGGTTGCGAACCCCTCGACAAATCCGCTCTGTCGCAGCAAAGCGCCAAAGGCTGCACATCTGTCCGGGACGTCGATGATGGCCAGCGGCTCTGCCATGGCTGCCGCCGCCTGATGCGCAAGATGCAGCGCGGCGGCGGCATCGGAGGCCACAATCGGGCCAATCTTGACGCCCTCCCGGCACAGCCGCGCCGTGGCAAAGCCAGTCACATCCGCGCCCTCGCGCAGCAGGACGGTCTTGCGCGTGGGTCCATTGCGCAGCCATTCCCCCAGGAACCGCTCCCGCGACACGCCAGTCGCAGCCTTGTCGAGCCGGGCAAGGGTGGCAAAATCCTCTTGCGTGGCCAATGGCAACGACGGAGCGTCGATCGCAATGACACCGGTCAGACGGCGTGTCCGATCCGCCAGCACAAAGCCAGACTTGGCGTAATTGGCCTCTTGCGCAGAAACACCATCTAGGCCCACGGTCCGTCCACCCGCATGCGTAATGGCATGCTGCCAGAGCGCAAAACCGATCCCCTGCTCGCGAAAGTCCGGGCGGCACAGGTAAAGCCCCAGAAAGGCGTAACTTTCCGAATGGTTCACAACAGAGATGGCGGCGACCGGCTGCCGCTCCACCTCGGCCGCAAAGAACCCCTGCGGATCGGCGGCATAAAAGGCCGCTGCGTCGTCGCGCCCCGGATTCCAACCTTCATCCGCCGCCCAGTCCAGCATCCGTTCGACTTCAGGCAAGGTTGCGGTGCGGCACAGCAAACGTGTCATCGCTGCAACGCCTCGCGCAAACAAGTAGGCGGTTGGGTGACAGTGCGCAGGTCCAGCGAGGCCACGAGATCAAGCAAGTGGCTCTTCATCAGTTGCTCGGCCAAGCCAGCGTCGCGGTTGGCAAAGGCATCAAGGAGCGCGTGATGCGCCTGTGTTTCGCAGAGCGCAGCGCGGCGGCGCCAATAGAGCGCGATGATCAGCGAGGACCGCGAGATCAACTGCGAAATTAGGGCCTCTATCGTGCTCTGATCCGCAATGCGCGCGATTTCGACGTGAAACTGACCGGACAAGAGCAGAGCGCGACCGTTCTCGCCCGCGTCCAGAGCGGCGTGCTCGTCGCGGATATTGGACCGCAAGAGCGTCAGGTCCGTATCAGTCATGCGCAGGGCCGCGGAATGTGCCGTGCGAGGTTCGAGCAGGGATCGTGCCTCGAACACCTCGCGCGCCTCTCGCACCGACGGTTGCGCGACAAAGGCACCGCGATTGCGCTTCAACTCGACCAGATGACGGTGAGACAGGGCCAAGAGAGCCGCCCGCACGATGGTGCGGCTGATGCCATAGGCGTCGCTCAATTCGTCCTCTCCCAGCTTGGTGCCGGGGGGCAAACGATGTTCATGGATGGCGCGCTCAAGGTCTGCAACGACCGTGTCGCTGGTCCAGGCTCTGGTTTCAATCTTGTTCATGGTTTCCGCGCCACCCGTTCGCCTCGCACTATCACTTTTTCCGATTCGCATGGGAAGGGACAAGTGTGACCGAGCAGTCTGCGCTTGCCGACATCATTGTATACAAAATTGTTCTGTTTTCTGCGCAGCGCCTGCCTGCGTCGGCCAATAAAACAGGCGACTCCTGTTTTAGTCCCCCGGCGCATGCAAAAACGCTGCCCCTTCGCGGATTGGCCAGCACAGGGTGATCCCGACGGATGGCACGGGGGCCCTGATGCGCACGGGATACGATCTTGAACTGGTTCACCTGACCAAGCGCTACGGCGACACGGTGGCCGTGCGCGATCTGAATCATGTCTTTGTCAAAGGCAGCTATGTCTGCCTCTTGGGGCCGTCCGGTTGCGGCAAATCCTCGACCCTGCGGATGATCGCAGGCCATGAGGATGTCAGCGAGGGCGCAATCCTGCTGGATGGACAAGACGTAGCGCAATTGCCGCCCGCGCGGCGCGGAACGGCTATGATGTTTCAGAACTACGCGCTCTTCCCGCATCTTTCGGTGCGCGACAACGTGGCCTTTTCCCTGCGCATGAAGGGCGTGGACAAGGGGACGCGCCACGCCCGCGCCAATGACTTGCTGGAACTGGTCGACATGACGCATCTGGCCGACCGCCAGCCTGCGCAGCTTTCGGGGGGCCAACAGCAGCGTGTGGCGCTGGCGCGCGCGCTGATCACGGAACCCAAGGTGCTCTTGCTGGATGAACCGCTGTCCGCACTCGACCCATTCCTGCGCATCCGTATGCGCACCGAGTTGAAAAAACTTCAGCGTGAACTGGGTATCACCTTTATCCACGTCACCCATGGTCAGGATGAGGCGCTGGCGCTGGCTGACGAGATCGTCGTCATGCATGATGCGGTGATCGCCCAAGCAGGGCCGCCGCGAGAGGTATGGGCGCAGCCGCGCACCGAGTTCGTGGCGCGGTTCATCGGCGGGCACAATGTGCTCGCCCTGCCCGGCGGCAAGGTCACGATACGCGCCGACGCAGTATCGCTTGGGGCTGACGGCATGCCCGCAACGGTGATCGCTGTCGAATACCAAGGGGCCTCGGTCTCTGTCACCGCAGCCACAGAGAGCGGCGAAGAGGTGCTGGCCCTCTTGCCGGAAGCGCAATTCTTTCAATCCCCGAAATCACCCGGCGAAGCGGTCAAGCTCAGCTGGGACGAAGGGCGGTTGCACCGCCTCGAAGCCTGACAGGTCGAACCACAACCACATCAATCCACTGGACAGAGAGGACAAGAACAATGGCAAAACCCAAGGTCGGATATACCCGCCGCGCACTGCTCAGGACCGGGGGCGCGGCACTCGCCGCCTCCGCCCTGCCCGCCCCGATGCTCTGGGCGCAAGATACCAAAGACATCGTGCTGCGTCAGTTCGGCACCGGCGTGTCGAACCTCAACGACGTCGCCAACAAGGTAAAGGAAGATCTAGGCTTCACGCTCGAGATGACCGCGCTGGACAGCGACAGCGTCACCCAACGCGCCGCCACCCAGCCCGACAGCTTTGACATTGCCGATATCGAATACTGGATCTGCAAGAAGGTTTGGCCAACCGGCAACCTTCAGGCCATGGATACTGCACGGATTGCCAATTACGACAAGATCGTCGGCATCTTCCGCTCGGGCAAGCTGACGCCCGACTCGACCATCGCCCAAGGCACAGCCCCACATACGGTGGGCTTTGTGGACGGGCCCGGCAGCACCAGCTTTGCCAGCGCGGAAACCGGCTGGATGACCCTGATCCCGACGATCTACAATGCCGACACCTTGGGCATCCGCCCCGACCTGATAGGCCGCCCGATCGAAAGCTGGACAGAGCTTCTGAACCCGGAATTCAAGGGCAAGGCCTCGATCCTCGACATCTCGTCCATCGGCATTATGGACATGGCCATGGTTTGCGAGGCGATGGGAGAGGTCCAGTATGGCGACAAAGGCAACATGACCCGCGAAGAGATCGACAAGACCATGACGATCTTTACCGAAGCCAAGAAGAACGGCCAATTCCGCGCCTTCTGGAAGAGCTTTGACGAGAGCGTGAACCTGATGGCGAGCGGCGAGGTGGTGATCCAGTCGATGTGGTCGCCCGCCATCACGGCGGTCAAGTCGCGCGGTATTCCGTGCGTTTACCAACCGCTCAAAGAGGGCTATCGCAGTTGGGGCGGCGGCATTGGCCTGTCCTCGTCGCTGTCGGGCATGGAGCTGGACGCGGCCTATGACTACATCAACTGGTATCTCTCGGGCTGGGTCGGCGGCTATCTGATGCGCCAAGGCTACTATTCAGCCGTGCCCGAGACCTCCAAGACCTTCATGTCCGAGAATGAATGGGGCTATTGGTTCGAGGGCAAGCCCGCCACCGACGTCATCACCTCGCCCACCGGCGATACGCTGGCGCAGGCGGGCGATTTGCGCGATGGCGGGTCATTCAATGACCGCATGGGGGCAGTCGCCTGCTGGAACGCCGTCATGGACGAGAACCAGTATATGGTCCGCAAATGGAACGAGTTCATCGCCGCATGACACTGCAGCGACCGTCTGGGGGGCAAACACCCCCCAGACTGCGCATCCCCATGGTCAACCCCCAGCAAAACGAGCAGGCCTCATGACGACCAACCGCCATCTTTTGGGCTGGCTTCAGGCGGCGCCCCTGACAGTGGTGCTTTTGGCGTTCCTGATCGCCCCCATCGTGATGATCGTGATCGTCAGCTTTTGGGGGGCGACCGAGTTCTCGATCTACCCGGCCTTTCAATTCGACAATTATGAATTCCTGTTCGGCTCGGCCGTGACCTATCAAGTGTTCGGTGCAACCCTGAAATACGCCCTCATCACTTGGGCGCTGACACTCGCAATCGGGTTTACCGTGGCCTATTTCCTAGCCTTCCACGTGCGCAGCCTGACGATGCAGATCGCGCTCTTCCTGATCTGCACGATCCCATTCTGGACCTCGAACATCATCCGCATGATTTCATGGATTCCGTTTCTTGGCCGCAACGGGATTGCCAATCAGACGCTCCTGTCCTGGGGCGTGATCGACGCGCCGCTGGAGTGGCTTTTGTATTCCGATTTTTCGGTGATCCTGGCCTTTGTGCATCTCTACACGCTCTTCATGGTGGTTCCGATCTTCAACACCATGATGCGCATCGACAAATCGCTGCTTGAGGCGGCGCGTGACAACGGCGCAAGCGGTGTGCAGACGCTGGTGCATGTGATCCTGCCCCTGACCAAGCCCGGCATCATGATCGGCACGATCTTTGTCGTCACGCTGGTCATGGGCGATTTCATCACGGTGCGCTTCATGTCGGGTAGCCAGCGGGCCAATGTGGGGCGACTAATTTCCAACGATATCGCCCTGTTGCAATACCCGTCCGCCGCCGCAACCGCCGTTGTGTTGCTGTGCACAGTGCTGATCGTGATCGCGATCCTGCTGCGCTTTGTCAACATTCGCAAGGAGCTCTGAGATGAGCCGTCGACCGCGCTCTTTCTACGTGCTGGCCGCCTTTTTCGGCCTCTTCGTGCTGTTTCTCTACGGCCCGATCCTGACCATCGGCATCCTCAGCTTCCAAGGCCCACAGGGCGGTCTGACCTTTCCGATGAACGGTCTGTCATTGCACTGGTTTCGTGACCTTTTTCAGGAACAGGCCGTGGGCGATATCTGGGGCGCGTTCCGCCGCAGTTTCGCGTTGGGACTGATGGTGATGATCACCACGGTGGTGGTGTCGATCATGGCGGGGCTGGCCTTTCGCAAGCGGTTTGCCGGATCGGGCCTGCTCTTCTACGCCGCCATCACCGCGCTGGTGATCCCCTCGATCCTGATTTCGCTCGGCGTGGGGTTGATCTTTAGCCAGTTGGGCTTGCGGATTCACTGGGCAACCTCGGGGTTCGGCGCGCAACTGACGTGGACCTTGCCCTTTGGCTTGCTCATCATGTTCGCCGTCTTCAACCGGTTCGACAAAAGCTATGAAGAGGCCGCCCGCGATCAGGGGGCCACCGCGTGGCAAACCCTTCGCTACGTGGTATTGCCGATCATCGGGCCCTCTTTGATCGGGGTGGCGCTCTTTGGCTTTACCCTCAGCTATGACGAATTCGCCCGCACCCTGCTCACCGCAGGCAGCTACAATACCCTGCCGCTGGAAATCTTCGGGATGACAACCAACGTGACCACCCCGGTGATCTACGCGCTTGGCACACTCACCACGCTGTTCTCCTTTGCGATTATCGCGGTCTTCCTGCTCGGCGCGTGGATCATGGGCAAACGGCGCACGCGGCTTGGCTCGGATGCGGGGAGAGGCGTATGAAACTGGCCTATATCAATCCCAACGCAACCGTCGGCATGACGACGGGCATCGTCGCCGCCGCACGCAAGGCGCTGCCAGAGGCCGAGATCTTTGGCCTGACAAACATAAGCGGCCCGGCGGCCATTCAGGGCCGCGCAGACGGCGACGCCGCTCTGCCCGGTCTCTTGGCCCTCTTGCCCGTCGCTCGGGCGCAGGGGGCCGACGCCATCGTGATCGCCTGTTTCGACGACACGGGCCTGACCGAAGCGCGCGGGCTGGCCGGATGCCTGGTCTTGGGCATCGGTCAATCCAGCTTTGTGATGGCACAGTTGCATGGGCTGAGGTTCTCGGTCGTTACCTCTCTGGCCGTCTCGATCCCGGTGATCGAGGACAATATACGTCAGCAGGGCTTTGCCGGATCTTGCGCCTCGGTGCGGGCGAGCGGCCTGCCGGTCTTGACCATCGACGCGGGCGCGCCGGACACCATCGACCGCATCGCCGCCGAAATAGAAAGAGCCCGCTGCGAAGATGCCGCCACCTGCGCCGTGCTCGGCTGCGCGGGGATGGCGCCTCTCAAGGATGCTCTCTCGGCACGGACGCAGTTGCCCCTGATCGACGGCGTCGCCGCGTCTGCCCTTCTTGCCAAGGCGGTCGTGACTGGCCTCGCCCGATCAAGCTAAGACCCGTTTCGCGCGCCGCCCTTGGCAAGCCACCGAACCCCTGCGCAAGATCGCCAACGAGTCCCTCACGCGAGCAGGCCTGCCCACCTACGGCCCCCATGCCTTCCGGCACATACTGGCGCGCCACGCGGCGAAGACGGCAATTTCAGTCGCCGAAATCGTCACCAATTCGCAAAACCTTGGCCACACCGATGGTATGACACCACTGCGCAGCTACAGCCAAATCAGCCGCGAACGTCGGCGGGAACGGATCACAGGACGAAAACCCGATGACTGACGCGTGTCATGTCACGCCCCGGCGAGGGCCACGATTGCGCCAGCCGTCAACCGTGGGAACACATGTGGGGGCGACTGTTTTTGGAAGGTGTTTTTCAAAGGACACCAATACCTTAAGCGGAATTAGTGGCGGAGGGGATGGGTCTGACGTCCAACCTTCTCCAGTATAAGTCATTGATTTTATTTGATACGCACAGCTGCTACGCTGGAAGAGCGGGAGTCCGTCCGCAAAGGTTGGCTCTATCGTGATGTCGGCAACGATGAGCGGCAGTCGGCTGCCTTGATCTTGGAGAGCACCCCCGATCATCCACCAGCCGCCCTCGGCGCCAACAGGATGACGGCCGCACCGGCGAGGCAGATTGCGGCACCTGTCAGGTCCCAAGTGTCCGGGCGCTGCTTCTCGATGAGCCACAGCCAGAGGAGCGAGGCTGCGATATAGACCCCGCCATAAGCTGCGTAGGCCCGCCCCGCAAAATCGGAGGGGGCAAGGGTCAGGAGCCAAGCGAAGACGGCCAGGCTCAGGAGGCCGGGGACCAGCCAGAGCGCGCTCGCGCCTTGCCGCATCCATGCCCAGACCGCAAAGCAGCCCGCAATCTCGGCCAGAGCGGCACCGATGTAGATGGCGAGGGTGCCGGGTGCGTTCACGATGCCGCCTCGCTCTCCGGATGCTGGTGATCGGTTGCGCATAGCGAATGGTCGCCCAGAACTTCAATGACCCGGCAATCGGCAATCCGACCGCCTGCACATTGCACGACCATGCGCTCAAGTTCGCCTTTCAGCGCAGTCAGGCGCGCAAGGCGGCTTTCAACCTCGGCCAACTGCGCCCTGGCGATGACATCGGCGGCTGCGCAGGATTGATCGGGTCTGTCAGAGAGACTCAGAAGGTCTCGGATAGCGTCCAGCGGAAAACCGAGCTCCCGCGCATGGCGGATGAAGGCTAGCCGATCCAGTGCCGACTGCCCATAGAGCCGCTGGTTCCCGGCACTGCGATCTGGCTCCGGCAGGAGCCCGATCTGCTCGTAGTAGCGGATCGTCGGAACCTTCACGCCGGCCGCTTCGCCCAATTTTCCGATGGTGAGCATCAGATTTCCTCTTGAAGCTATAGCTACTAGAGACCTTAGGTTCCCGACTCAGCAAATACAATGTTGCCCGCTGGGCGGGTTGGAAGGGCGTGATGACGGCGAACGACAGTGCAACCTACGAATGGACGGTTTCCGGGATGGACTGTGCGTCGTGCGCCGGCAAGGTCCGGGGTGCGGTCGAACGCCTGCCTGGCGTGAGCGACGTCGATGTGGCGCTAATGACCGAGCGGCTTCGGCTGACTCTGGATGAAGGGCAGACCCCTCGCAACCAGATCGAAGCAATCGTCAAGCGGCTCGGCTACGGGATCGCGGCGAAAGGATCGAGCCCCGATCGGAAAGGCTTCGTGCTGCCGGACGATGAGCAAGCGTCCCGTGCGGACGGCTCGCGAGATGCCGCAGGACTCGAGACCAACGCTGGATCGACAGGGCCCGAGAGCGGTCCCGGGCCCGGTTCGCGTTGGTATCAGACCGCGAAGGGCAGACTGGTGATCGGCACCGGTCTCCTCCTCGCGGCGGCATGGGCCGTGAAACTGCTCGCCTCCCAGGATGTGGCAACGTGGGCATTCATCCTCGCGACGCTCATTGGTGTCGCCCCTATCGCACGCCGCGCCGTCGCGTCCGCCAGAGCGGGGATGCCGTTCACGATCGAGATGCTGATGACAATCGCCGCCAGCGGCGCGCTCGTCATCGACGCCGCCGAGGAAGCGGCGCTCGTCGTCTTCCTCTTCGCCGTCGGGGAGGTTCTCGAAGGTGTTGCGGCGAACAAGGCCCGCGACGGGATCCGGGCGCTCGCTCGTCTGGTACCGAAGACCGCGATCCTGGAGATCGGCGGCCGGACTCGGGTGATACCAGCCGACCAGCTGCAGGTGGACCAGATCGTTCTGGTGCGCCCGGGAGACCGGGTCCCGGCAGATGGCGAAGTTATCGAGGGCACCTCGGGCGTCGATGAGAGCGCCGTCACGGGCGAGAGTGTGCCGAAGCTGAAGGAACCCGGTGCCTCCGTCTTTGCCGGCTCCATCAATTCCGAGGCGGCGCTGCGTGTTCGGGTCACCAAGTCGGCCGAGGACAACACCATTGCCCGTATCATCCGGCTGGTCGAGGAAGCGGAAAGCGCCCGGGCCCCGACCGAGCGCTTCATCGACCGTTTCAGCCGCATCTACATGCCGGCCGTCGTCGGAGTTGCGGTGCTGGTGGCCATCGTCCCGCCCCTCGCGTTCGGGCAAGGCTGGGATACGTGGATCTACCGGGCGCTCGCGCTTCTCCTGATCGGATGCCCCTGCGCGCTGGTGATCTCGGTACCGGCTTCCATCGCCTCTGCGCTTTCTTCAGGCGCGCGTCGCGGGCTGCTGATGAAAGGAGGCGCCGTGATCGAGGCCGCGGCGGCCACCACGCATGTCGCATTCGACAAGACCGGAACCCTGACCCACGGACGGCCGCGCGTCACGGACGTGGTGCCGATCTCGGGATCGGAGACAGAGGTGCTGGCGCTGGCTGCCGCCGTCGAAGCGGGGTCGAGCCATCCTCTGGCGGAGGCGATCCTGTCCCGCGCGGAAGCTGCGGGAGCGCCGTTCCTGGCCGCGACCGCCGCCAAAGCGCTTCCGGGCAAATGGGCCGAAGCAGTCGTTGAGGGTGAAACCGCCTGGGTGGGCTCTCCACGGTTCGCCGGGGAGCGCGGTGTGTTGGACGACCACGCGCTCCGGGCGGTGGTCGGCATGGAAGATGAAGGCAAGACAGTCGTCGCGGTCTTCCGCCGGAGCCAGTTGGTCGGACTCGTAGCGCTCCGGGACGAACCCCGAGAGGATGCCGCCCGCGCGGTGCAGCAACTCAAGGCGCTTGGCATCGCGTCTGTGATGCTGACCGGCGACAACCGGCGCACGGCAGCAGCCATTTCCGCTGGGCTGGGCATTGACCATCGCGCCGAATTGATGCCCGAAGGCAAGGTCGCCGCGATCCGTGAGATGACCGCCAGAGACCGCGTGATGATGGTGGGCGACGGCATCAACGATGCCCCTGCGCTCGCCACCGCCCACATCGGAGTTGCCATGGGCTCCGGAACGGACGTCGCGCTTGAAACCGCCGACGCCGCGATCCTGCGCAATCGCGTGACCGATGTGGCCGGCAAGATTCGCCTTGCTCGCGCAGCCATGGCGAACATCAGGCAAAATGTGGCGATCGCGCTCGGCCTTAAGGCGGTGTTTCTGGTGACGACGATCCTCGGCATTACCGGGCTGTGGATCGCGATCCTTGCAGATACCGGCGCGACGGTGCTCGTCACACTGAACGCGCTGCGGCTTCTTGCGTTTGATCCGGAACGTGAGGCCTGAGATCAGATCATCGGCAGGGCGATGGTTCCGCTGCCATGCCGCAGGGCCGAGCGCTGAGAACATAAACCTCGGGGTACTGTTCCGCCGCGAGTGCTCAACATGCTGCAACTGGAATCGGGCTTCTGCTCGGTTTCGCGCTGGTGGCCGCCATCTGGTCGCGCACCACTACGGGGCTATTGGCCGTCCGGGGCGTGAAGCCGAACTCGAAAGAGAGACCGCAGGCGGCGATCATGGTGGCGTTCGTCGGGCTGCTCGCGCTCCACACGATTGAAATCCTGGCTTTCGCCGCAGTCTACAGGGCGCTGCAGGGCTGGGGCGTGGGAGGCTTCGACGGCAGCTACGACCCATGCTGGAGCGGCCTGATCTACTTCTCCGGCGTCAACTTCGCCACGCTCGGGTACACGCAGATCGAGGCAACCGGGCCGATACGGATGGTCAACATGATGCAGTCGCTCGGCGGCTTCATGGTGCTGACCTGGTCGGCGACGTTCCTCTAACTCGGTCTGCGAACTGGCCTGGCGCGAGTAGCAGCCGACGACCATGGGGAATGTCAGTTTGCCTCCGACACCCTCTCTTGGTATCGGCGCTCGCGCTCTGGCCATGTGCTCTTGATGTAGTCGAGAACGGCGCGGATGTCCGCGTCGCTCAGCACGTCTGCGAAGCCGGGCATGTCGCTCTCGTATCCGCCGCCGACCACGGCGGCGGTGCCTTCCCTAACGATGCGGAACAGGACATCGTCAGGATGGTGCCAGGTGTGGCCGCTGGCGTCGTGGGGTGGCGCCGGCAACCGGCCGGACGGAAGCGGCGAGCGCCAGCCCGGCTGGCCCTCCAGTTCCGCGCCGTGGCAGGCGGCGCACTGATCCGCATAGATCTGGCGTCCTTGCGCGATGATGTCCGCCGACGCCACGGCGGTGGATGCGGTACCGGCATAACGCCAGCCAGCAAAGACCGCGAGGATCACACCTCCGACGACCAGACCGATCACGACAGTATTTCGGAGAGCTTTTTTCAAGACGTCTATCCCCGATCACTGCGGAATAACATTCGCGTTTGGTCGAGACCACGTTGTGCCAGCGGCGAGGCGCCTGCGACAATGGACATTCTCGTGAGCAATGCCTATCTTTGCAGCATGCTCGAACGTGTCGTCACCATGCTTGCCATACTCGCGATCACCGTGGTGACGACGGTGACCTCCGCGCATGCGACACGCATGAGCATGAATTCCGGTGTGGATCACGCGATGCATGTCGCCGACATGATGCACTCTCCGGTCATTTCGGGCTTCGACTGTGACGCTGGAGAGCACTGTGGATCGGCCGATGCCGAGATGTGCGAGTTCGTATGCGCAGGCCTCTCTGCCTTCCTGACGTCGGCAGGCGAGGAAGCCGGGCACGCCTACGGCGCCGCCAGTCATGACGTCCCGTCCGCGGCAATCCACGTCAGCCGTGCGCCGGGACTGAACGAACGACCTCCCAAGCTCCGTCTCCTCTGAGCGCGCCCGGGCAGACGCCCGAGGCGCCCCATCGGTATTGATGAACGGGACGGAAGTCCCGAGGAGACGACCATGAACATGCTTTCTCGACGCGGCTTTCTTGCCGCAAGTGCGGCCGCCATTGGCGCTGCACACTTGCCCCGCATCGCCTTCGCGCAAGGGGTGGCGCCGATCAGCCTCTCCGCTGCGACGCGCACGCTCGACATCGACGGTCGCGCTGCCACGGTCTTCGGGCTTGCCGGCCCCGGCGGTCAGGGACTGATCCTCGACCCCGGCCAGAGGTTCCGGGTCGATCTGACCAACGACCTGGACGTCGGTACCATCATCCACTGGCACGGACAGATCCCGCCCAACGCGCAGGACGGTGTGCCGGACATGCCGATGCCCCTCCTCGCACCGGGTGAAACCCGATCCTACGACTTCGAGGCACGGCCCGGCACGCACTGGATGCACAGCCATGTGCCCACCCAGGAGATGAAGCTGCTCGCCGCGCCGCTGATCGTGCGCTCGGCCGAGGACGTTGCTGCCGACCGGCAAGACGTCGTGATGTTCCTTCATGACTTCTCCTTCAAGGCCCCCGAGGAGGTTCTGGCCGAGATCGGCGCAGGTCATGGCGGCGGGCACGGCGCGGGCCATGGTGCCGGTGCATTGCCCGATCAGGGCGCTCCCATGGGAGGCATGGGGGCGATGCAGGGCATGGATCACGGGGCCATGGGCCATGGCGCCACGGGCGGCATGCCGATGGGCAACATGCCCCGAATGGGCGGGATGATGGGTATGGGCGGCCAGATGGGCGGCATGGCCATGGACCTGAACGACTATGACTGGGACGCCTATCTCGCCAATGACCGGACCCTGTCGGACCCGGAGGTGGTCCAGGTCGAGCGCGGTGGCCGTATCCGGCTTCGGGTCATCAACGCCGCTGCGGCGACGGTATTCTGGATCGAGACCGGCGGTGCCGAGGCGCGGCTGGTCGCGGTAGATGGGCACGCGGTCGAACCTCTCGCCGGCACGCGGTTCGGTCTGGCAATGGGCCAGCGTCTGGACATCGAGATCGACCTGCCGCACGAAGGCGGCGCCTGGCCGATCCTCGCCCTGCGCGAAGGCGCGCGCGAGCGCACCGGCCTGATCCTCGCCACGCAGGGTGCCGAAGTGCGGCGTCTCGATGCAATGGCGGATGCCGAAGCGCCCGCGTTCGACACCGATCTGGCGCAGGAGGCGCGCCTCATCGCGCTGGACGCTCTGCCGGATCGACCCGTGGACCGCAGCCAGATGCTGATGCTGGGCGGTTCGATGCAGCCGTACGTCTGGACGATAAACGGGGCAGTCTGGGGCCAGCACCAGCCGATCACCGCACGCAGCGGTGAGCGGGTCGTGCTGTCGTTCCACAACATGTCGATGATGGCGCACCCGATGCATCTGCACGGCCATGTGTTCCAGGTCGTCGGGCTGAACGGGCGTCGGGTCGCCGGTGCACTACGCGACACGGTTCACGTGCCACCGATGTCGATGGTCGATGTCGCCCTCGATGTCGGTGAGGCCGCCCGATGGATGCTGCATTGCCACCACATGCCGCACCTTACGACGGGGATGATGACCGAATTCGCGGTCACGGCGTCCGTCTGATCCCAGCGGGTCGTCCGGACATGGCGCCCCGCCCGGCACCGATCCTGGTCTGTCCTGCCCCATGTTGTCGTGAGGGCCGGCCAAAAGACGCACCCTGCGGGTAAAAATCAGGAGGATGAGATGATGAACTGGAACGACATGGGCCCCGGAATGGGTTTCGGAATGGGGTTTGGCTGGCTCTTCGGCCTGCTGATCCTCGTGCTGCTGGTTTTGGCCATAGCAGCGCTGATCAAGTATCTTCGGAAATAGAAAAAAGGAGTTGGCAATGACCTACACGATCAATCGAATGTTCCCCGACGCCGGTATCGACGACGTCGACGCTCGCGCGCGGAAGGCCCTCACCGACCACGGCTTCGGCATCCTGACCGAGATCGACGTCAAGGCGACGATGAAGAAGAAGCTAGATGTCGAGATGCCCGCCTACCGCATCCTCGGCGCCTGCAACCCCAAGATGGCGCATCAGGCCATCGGGATCGAACCGCGCGTCGGTGCGATGCTGCCATGCAACGTCATCCTGCGCGAGGTCGACGGTGGCGTGGAAGTCAGCGCCATCGATCCTGTGGCGTCGATGCAGGCGATTGAGAACGCCGAACTGACGGCCGTGGCGGGCGAGGTGCGCGACCTCCTGGCGAAGGCCGTCGCGGCGGTCTGAGATGAGCCTGCGCGTCACCATTCTCGCGGGCCTTGCGATCCTCGGCATCGGACTGCTCGCTGTCTGGCAGTTCGCGCCTTCGGTGTTCGCCGAGGCGCGCAGCCTCCTGGAGCCCGAGCGTCTGGAAACGCTGGTGGCGCGTGCGGGTCTCTGGGGGCCGGTCCTGATCGTCACGCTTATGACCATCGCGGTCGTGGCCAGCCCAATCCCGAGTGCACCCATCGCACTGGCGGCCGGAGCGGCCTACGGACATCTCTGGGGGACCGTGCAGGTCGTCATCGGCGCCGAGCTCGGGGCGCTGATCGCCTTCGGTCTCGCACGGGTTCTGGGGCATGACGTCCTGCGGCGGGTGTTCGGGGACCGCGTCGATGCCGGGCTGCTCGGCTCGCAGAACGCGTTGACGGCGACGGTTCTTGCCAGCCGCCTGATGCCCTTCGTGTCCTTCGACATGATCAGCTACGCGGCCGGACTGAGCCGATTGCACGCCTGGCGTTTCGCCTTGGCAACACTGGCGGGGATCATTCCGGCAAGCTTCCTGCTGGCCCATTTCGGCGGCGAGGCGGTGAGCGGAGATCTGGGCCGGGCGACATGGGCAGTACTTGGCCTCGGCCTCTTGACGGGCCTGCCACTGCTTTGGGTAGCCATGCGGCAAAAGCCTGAAAAGGGAAATCCATGACCGGAAGCGAGTACCAGAAGAACAGCATCACCCTTTCCGGTGCGGTAGCCATGGGCACCGGCGTGATGATCGGCGCGGGCATCTTCGCGCTGACCGGCCAGATCGCCGAACTCGCCGGGCCTCTCTTCCCGCTCTCGTTCGTGGTCGGCGCCATCGTGACCGCCTTCAGCGCCTACACCTATATCAAGATGTCGAACGCATACCCGTCTGCGGGCGGCATCGGGATGATCCTGAAGAAAGCCTACGGACCGACGACGGTCGCGGCGGGCGCAGCTCTCCTGATGGCGCTGTCGATGGTCATCAACGAAAGCCTCGTCGCTCGCACCTTCGGAACCTACACCCTGCGAGCCTTCGGCGGCGATCCGGACAGCATTCTCGTGCCGGTCCTCGGCGTGGGGCTGATCGTCTTCGCCTATCTCGTGAACGTCTCTGGCAACCGGTCGGTCGGGCTGCTGTCCATTATCATGGCCATTCTCAAGGTGGGCGGCATTGCGCTGTTCGGGGCGGCCGGTCTGTGGGCCAGCGGCATTTCGTTCGAAGCGTCGGGCGGAGATTTTCGTGCGGGTGGGTTCGTGGCGTCGGTCGCGCTGTCCATTCTCGCCTTCAAGGGGTTCACGACCATCACCAACAGCGGCGCCGAGGTGACCAATCCGCATCGGAACGTGGGCCGGGCCATAGTCCTGTCCATCGCCATCTGCGTCGTCGTCTACCTGCTGGTCGCATTCGCGGTCGGCTCCAGCCTGCCGCTCGATCGCATCGTGGCGGCGAAGGACTACGCGCTGGCTGAAGCGGCCCAACCAGCCCTCGGGCAAACCGGCTTCTACCTGACGGTGGCGCTTGCGCTGGTGGCAACTGCCTCGGGCCTGATCGCCAGCGTGTTTGCCGTCTCGCGGATGCTGGCGATGCTGACGGACATGAAGATGATCCCGCACAGCCATTTCGGGATGCCAGGCACGATCAAGGACCACACACTCGTCTACACCGTCGTGATCGCAGGCTTCCTGACGGTCTTCTTCGACCTCAGCCGCATCGCCTCGCTCGGGGCCTTCTTCTATCTGGTGATGGACATGATCATCCATTTCGGCGTGTTCCGGCATCTGCGCGAAGAAATCGGCGCTCGGGGCTGGGTGTTGCTGACGGCAATCGCACTTGATGCCGTGGTGCTGGCCGCCTTCGCCGCGATGAAATGGCAGTCCGACCCCTTGATCGTCGTCCTGGGTGCGATCGGCATGGCGCTGGTGTTCCTGTTCGTCGGAATCTTCCTCGCACGGAATCCCGCCCTGGAAGGCGCTCACGACCACCATTGAAAAGAGCTTGAGCTTCCAACGGCTGGAAGCGGCAAGCTGAAACAAGAGATCGAAAGGCTGGCAGACTATGGAGCACGATCACCATCACGCGGCGCCCGACATTCCGGCGGGGGCGAATACCGCAAAGGACCCGGTCTGCGGGATGACGGTCGCGGTCAAGCCGGACGGGCGTCACGCCGAGTTCCAGGGAGAGACCTTTCATTTCTGTTCGGAGAAATGCCAGTCGAAGTTCAAGGCGGATCCGTGGTTCTACGCCTCGGGCCGGGCCGCCGGACAGAAGAAGGCTGCTCCGGCCAACGTCCAGTACACCTGTCCGATGCATCCCGAGATCGTCCGCGATGCGCCGGGGTCCTGCCCGATCTGCGGCATGGCGCTGGAACCGATGGTGCCGTCGGATGAGCCCAGCGAGGAGCTGACCGACTTCACGCGTCGGATGTGGATTTCGGCGGCGGCGGCGGTGCCGCTCATCATCCTGACGATGGGTGAACTGGTCGCGCTGTCAGTGCGCGACTGGATCGGGCATCAGACCGCAAGTTATCTCGAGTTCGTGCTGGCAACGCCGATCATCCTCTGGGCCGCCTTGCCTTTCTTCCGGCGCGGCTGGGACTCCATTGTGAACCGCAGCCCAAACATGTGGACGCTGATCAGCATCGGCGTGGCGGCGGCCTACCTTTACTCGCTCGTCGCGACGTTCCTGCCGGGGGTGTTTCCGGAACAGTACCGGATGGGCCACGGCGTCGGCACCTATTTCGAGGCGGCGGTGGTGATCGTCGCGTTGGTCTTAGTGGGCCAGGTGCTGGAACTCCGAGCGCGAGAACGCACCGGGGATGCGATCCGCGCGCTTCTGGATCTGGCGCCGAAGACCGCGCGGCGCATCCTGCCGGACGGCACTGAATACGATGCGCCGCTGGAGAACATCATGGAGGGCGACCGGCTGCGGGTCCGTCCCGGCGACGCCATTCCGGTCGACGGCACGGTGATCGAGGGCCGCTCGTCGCTGGACGAAAGCATGCTGACCGGCGAGTCAATGCCGGTGGAAAAGGGGCCGGGGGATGAGGTGACGGGCGCCACGATCAACAAGAACGGCTCTCTGGTCATGGAGGCAGGCAAGGTCGGGTCCGATACCGTGCTGGCGCAGATCGTGGCGATGGTGTCGAACGCGCGGCGGTCCCGCGCGCCGATCCAGGGGCTGGCCGACCGGGTGTCGGCGATATTCGTGCCGACGGTGGTGGTCATCGCCATCGTCGCCTTCGTGGTCTGGCTGATCTTCGGCCCGGAGCCCGCGCTGGTCTTCGCAATCGCCTCGGCCGTGTCGGTCCTCATCATCGCCTGCCCCTGCGCGCTGGGGCTGGCGACACCGATCTCCATCACCACGGCGGCGGGGCGCGGCGCACAGGCGGGCGTGCTGATCAAGGACGCCGAGGCGCTGGAGCGAATGGCAGGAGTCGATACGCTCATCGTCGACAAGACCGGCACGCTGACCATGGGCAAGCCGAAGCTGACCGATACGGTTGCGCTCGGGGACGTCACCGAGACCGACCTGTTGTCGCTGGCCGCAGCGCTGGAGCGTGGCTCGGAACACCCGCTGGCTGAGGCGATTGTCGAGGGAGCCGAGGCGCAGGGTGCGCCGCGTCAGGAGGCCACGGACTTCGACGCCGTCACTGGCAAGGGCGTACAGGGCCGGGTCGGTGGGCGCGCGGTGGCGCTAGGCAACGCGGCGATGATGCGGGAGATGGGGCTCGACACCGCGCAGGCCGAGTCAAAGGCCGACACCCTGCGCGCCGAGGGCAAGACGGCGATGTTCGTCGCGCTTGACGGCGCGCTCGTCGGCATCGTGGCGGTCGCCGACCCGATCAAGGAGAGTACCGCGCAGGCCATTCGGGAACTTCATGCCCAAGGGCTAAGGGTGATCATGGCGACGGGCGACAACGAACGCACGGCGCAGGCGGTGGCGGGCAAGCTCGGCATCGACGAGGTGCGCGCAGGCATCCTGCCCGAGGCCAAGAAGGACCTGATCGACCAGTTGCGCCGCGACGGCCACAAGATCGCCATGGCGGGCGACGGGGTGAACGACGCCCCCGCGCTCGCCGCCGCCGATGTCGGCATCGCCATGGGCACCGGGGCCGATGTTGCGATGGAAAGCGCAGGCATCACCCTGCTGGGCGGCGACCTGATGGGCATCGTGCGGGCGCGCAAGCTCGCCCGCGCCACCCTGCGGAACATCAAGCAGAACCTGTTCTTCGCCTTCGCCTACAACGCGCTTGGCGT
>NZ_LADY01000045.1:0-26142 GCF_000961715.1 Roseovarius sp. BRH_c41
CGCCGCTCGACCCCGAGGCGCGCGCCCTGCTCGACCGCCTGACGCCGATGGCCGCGCCTGCGGGCACCGTGCTTTTTCACCCCGGCGACACCGTCAAGGGCTTCGTCATCATGATCTCGGGCCGGGTCGATGTTTATCTCACCGGCGCTTCGGGGCGTGAGCTTTTGCTCTACGCGGTCGAGCCGGGCCAAAGCTGCGTGCAATCCACCCTCGGCCTGATGGGCGGCGACGCCTACTCCGGCGAGGCAATCACCCGCACGGCTTGCGAACTCGTGCTCGTGCCGCGCGACACGTTTCTGCGCCTCATGGGCCTCTCAGACGCATTTCGGCATTTCGTCTTCGCCGCATTCGCGCAGCGCCTGCAATCCATGATGCACCTGCTCGACCGCGTGGCCTTTCAGCGCGTTGAGACCCGCCTCGCGCAATGCCTGCTCGACCGGGCGACAGGCGACACGCTCCATGCCACCCATGCCGAAATTGCCGTGATGATCGGCTCCGCCCGCGAAGTGGTCTCGCGCCGCCTCGATGCCCTTGCCCGGCGCGGTATCGTGGCGATTGAGCGCGGCATAGTCCGCATTCTCGACGCCGAAACCCTGTCCGAGATTGCCGAAAGCACCGAGTAAGCGCACCCATGAGGCCAATCCGGCCCCCCACATAAGACCAGCGCAATCTTGCCCCTTCCCCTTGCCCTCTGCTGCGATATGTTGCACGACGATACCTGAGAAACGACCCGATTGAAGGACCGGCGCAATGGCTGACGGAACGATGGACATCAACGCAAAACCGACCGAAGAAATCTCTGTCCGCGAGATCTTTGGCATCGACACGGACATGATCGTCAAAGGTTTTGCCGAGCGTACCGAGCGCGTGCCGGAATTCGACTCGACCTATAAATTCGATCCCGACACCACGCTCGCGATCCTCGCCGGGTTTTCCCACAACCGCCGCGTGATGATCCAAGGCTATCACGGCACCGGCAAATCAACCCATATCGAGCAGGTCGCCGCCCGCCTCAACTGGCCCTGCGTGCGCGTCAACCTCGACAGCCACATCAGCCGGATCGACCTGATCGGCAAGGACGCGATCAAACTGCGCGACGGCGTGCAGGTCACCGAATTCCACGAGGGCATTCTGCCGTGGGCGCTGCGCAACCCGACCGCCATCGTGTTCGACGAATATGACGCAGGCCGCGCCGATGTGATGTTCGTGATCCAGCGCGTGCTCGAGGCGGATGGCAAGCTGACGCTTCTGGACCAGAATGAGGTGATCGCGCCCAACCCCTATTTCCGCCTCTTCGCTACGGCCAATACCGTGGGTCTGGGCGACACCACCGGGCTCTATCATGGAACCCAGCAGATCAACCAGGGTCAGATGGACCGCTGGTCGCTTGTGGCCACGCTCAACTACCTCAGCCATGACGCTGAAACCGCCATCGTGCTGGCCAAGAACCCGCTCTACAACACCGCAGACGGGCGCAAGACCATCAGCCGCATGGTGACGGTTGCCGATCTCTCGCGCACCGCCTTCATGAATGGCGAACTCTCCACCGTTATGAGCCCCCGCACCGTGATCGCATGGGCGCAGAACGCCACGATTTTCCGCAATGTGGGCTATGCCTTCCGGCTAACCTTCCTCAACAAATGCGATGAATTGGAGCGTCAGACCGTCGCCGAATTCTATCAGCGCTGCTTTGACGAGGAACTGCCCGAGAGTGCTGCGAATGTGAAAGTGCGATAGCCCGCTGGGCGTCAGGGATACCCCGATGAACAAACCCACCGACAACCCCGCCGATCCGTTCAAGAAGGCGCTCGCCAACGCCACCAAGGTGATGGCGGACGACAAGGAACTGACCGTCAGCTATTCGGTGGACCCCAGCGGCATCTCGGGCGAGGCCATGCGTCTGCCGCAGGTCTCCCGCCGGATGAGCCGCGAAGAGGTGCTCTTGGCGCGCGGCACCGCCGATGCGCTGGCCCTGCGGCATAAATTCCACGACGCGGGCACCCATGCCCGCTATGCCCCCCCCGGTGACATGGCCCGCGACCTCTACGAGGCGATGGAAACCGCGCGGTGCGAGGCGGTGGGCGCGCGTGACATGCCCGGCACCGCCACCAATATCGACGCCAAGATCGCGCAGGACGCCAATCGTCTGGGCTTTGAGCGGATCACCTCCACCGCCGATGCCCCGCTGCCCGCCGCTGCCGGATACCTCATCCGCCACCTCGCCACGGGCCGCGATATGCCTGCTGGCGCGCAGAACGTCATGGACCTGTGGCGCGGGTTCATCGAGGAACAGGCCGGCGGCACCCTCGACGCACTTCAGGACACGCTCGCCGATCAAACAGCTTTCGCCAAATTCGCCCGCCGGATCATCGAGGACCTGGGCTACGGCGATCAGTTGGGCGATGATCCCGACAGCATGGATGACGACCAGCAGGACGAGGCCGAAGACTCCGGCGAAGAGCAGGACGAGCCCGACAGCTCTGGTCAGGACGACAGCGACGAGACGGAGGCCGAAGCCGATCCCGAACGGTCACAAGATGAACAGCAGGACGCAGCTCAGGCCCAGGTCAGCATGGAGGACATGGCCGACGAGGACATGCAGGACGAGACCGAGCTGCCCGAAGGCGAGGCCCCGCTGGAGCCGCCCGCCCCACATCCTGTATCCGATGCCGACCCGAATTACGCGATTTACAATGCCGATTTCGACGAGGAGATCCGCGCCGAGGATCTGGCCGACCCGATTGAGCTGGAACGCCTGCGCGCCTATCTCGATCAACAGCTTGAGCCACTCAAGGGCGCAGTGAGCCGCCTTGCCAACAAACTGCAACGCCGCCTTCAGGCGCAGCAGAGCCGGTCTTGGGAATTCGACCGCGAAGAGGGCATCTTGGATGCAGGCCGGTTGGCGCGTGTGGTGGCCAACCCCACCACACCGCTCAGCTTCAAGGTGGAAAAGGATACAGAATTCCGCGACACGATGGTGACGCTGCTTCTCGACAATTCCGGCTCGATGCGGGGCCGCCCCATTTCCATCGCCGCCATCTGCGCCGATGTTCTGGCCCGCACTCTGGAACGCTGCTCGGTCAAGGTCGAAATCCTCGGCTTCACCACCCGCGCGTGGAAAGGCGGGCAGAGCCGCGAAAAATGGCTCGCCGAAGGCCGCCCGCAATTGCCCGGCCGCCTCAATGACCTGCGCCACATCGTCTACAAATCCGCCGACGCTCCCATGCGCCGCACCCGCGACAATCTCGGGCTGATGATGAAAGAGGGGCTGCTCAAGGAAAACATCGACGGCGAAGCGCTGGAATGGGCGCACCGCCGCATGGTGGCCCGCAAGGAGGCGCGCAAGATTCTGATGGTGATCTCCGACGGCGCGCCGGTCGACGACAGCACCCTCTCCGTCAACCCCGCCAACTACTTGGAAAAACACCTGCGCGATGTGATCGCCATGGTCGAGCGCCGCAAACAGGTCGAACTGCTGGCCATCGGCATCGGCCATGACGTCACCCGCTATTACCAGCGCGCCGTGACCATCACCGACGCCGACCAACTGGCAGGCGCCATGACCGAACAACTGGCCGCGCTCTTTGATAGCGACCCCCGCGCCCGCGCACGGTTCATGGGAATACGCCGCGCCAGCTGATCCGGCCTGGCTTCATCTGGCCCAAAATACTTCGGGGGAGTCCCGGACAGGGTCCGGGACGGGGGCAGCGCCCCCATCCCTCGACACCACGACTCGCACAGCGCCGCAGGAGGCCCCATGTTTCAGTCCTTCACCGAAACCGCCCGCCCCGATCAAGGTCCGCCCCGCCTCGAGGCGCTGCGCCGTGCCATGGCCGATGCCGGGCTGGAGGGGTGGCTGGTGCCGCGCGCCGATGCCCATCAGGGCGAATATGTCGCCGCCTGCGATGACCGGCTCGCGTGGCTCACCGGCTTTACCGGCTCTGCCGGGTTCTGCGCGGCGTTGGCAGATGCGGCGGGGGTCTTCACTGACGGTCGCTACCGGGTGCAGGTGCGTGCGCAGGTCGATACCGGCCATTTCACAGCCGTGGATTGGCCCGAAACCCGCCTTGGACCTTGGCTCAAGCAGCATCTGCCAGAGGGCGGAACCGTGGGCTTTGATCCTTGGCTCTATACGCCGGAACAGATCGAGGCGCTGACCGAAGCCCTCACAGGCAGCGCAATCCATCTCACCTCTCACACCAACCTGATCGACGCTGTCTGGCCTGATCGCCCCGCCCCTCCGCAGGGTGCCATCACCCCTTGGCCCGACAGCCTCGCAGGGGCCAGCCATGCCGAGAAACGCGCCGCCTTGGCGGAAACCCTGCGCAAAGCAGGCCAAAGATCGGCGGTTATCACCCTCACAGATTCCATTGCTTGGCTCTTCAACATCCGGGGCTGTGACATTCCGCGCAATCCGGTGGCGCAGGGCTTTGCCATCATACATGACACCGGGCACGCCACCTTCTTCACCGACCCCGCCAAACTTGATGCCACCGCCCGCACGCATCTGGGCGACGCGGTGACGCTCGCGCCGCCCGACGCCTTCGAGACAGCCCTTGCCGTCCTCCCCGGCCCGGTGCGCCTCGACCGCGCCAACGTGCCGCTGCGTGTGGTGCAGGTGCTGGATGCCGCCGGCGTCGCCCATCAATGGGGCGCCGATCCCTGCATCCTGCCCAAGGCGCGCAAGACGCAAGCCGAAATCACCGCCACCCGCATCGCCCATCTGCGCGATGGGGCCGCCATGTGCGAATTTCTGGCGTGGTTCGACGCGCAGCCCCCCGGCACGCTCACCGAAATCGACGTGGCGCGGCGGCTCGAGGCGTGTCGCGCGGCCACCGGCCAGCTTTTGGACATCAGCTTTGACACAATCGCCGGGTCCGGCCCCAATGGCGCGCTGCCGCATTACCGCGTGAGCGAGGCAAGCAACCGGACGCTTGTAGACGGCGACCTCCTCGTGCTCGACAGCGGCGGGCAGTATCTCGACGGCACCACCGACATCACCCGGACCCTGCCCGTGGGCATCCCCGGCGCGGACGAGCGCGCCGCCTTCACCCGCGTGCTGCAAGGCATGATCGCCATCTCGCGGCTGCGGTTTCCGCGCGGTCTTGCAGGACGCGATCTCGACGCTATCGCACGCTACCCCCTCTGGCTGGCCGATCAGGACTACGCCCATGGCACCGGCCACGGCGTCGGCGTGTATCTTTGCGTGCACGAAGGCCCGCAACGCCTCTCGCGCCTCTCCGAGGTGCCGCTTGAGCCGGGCATGATTTTGTCGAACGAGCCGGGCTATTACCGAGAGGGCGCCTTCGGCATCCGAATCGAGAATCTCATCGTCGTGACGGCGCTCGATCCCCTGCCCGGCGGCGACCGGGTCACGCAGTTTGGGTTCGAAACACTGACCTATACCCCGCTGGATACGCGCCTCATCGACGCCGATCTGCTGACAAAACCGGAACGCGACTGGCTCAATACCTATCACACCGCCTGCCGCGACAAGATTGGCCCTCTGCTTTCGGCCCCGGCGCGGCTATGGTTGGATAAAGTAACGCAGACAAGCTGACATATTCCTGTTAGATTTCTGCGTCAGACCAAGATCAAGACGACGTAACAAGGGGGATGGACGATGGCACGAATAACGATTCGCAAGGCACAGGGCACATGGACGGTCCGCGCGGGCGGTGCCGTTCTGGGCGAGAGCCGCAATGCACTGGAACTCACCGAAGGCGATTATCCTTTCGTGATCTATTTCCCGCGCGAGGACATCGCCATGGCCTTTCTCGACGAGAGTGAACAGTTCAGCCATTGCCCCTACAAGGGTGACGCGCGCTACTACTCGATCATCACCAAGAGCCAGACGTTGCAAAACGCCGCATGGAGCTATGAATCCCCAAAACCAGAGGTGGCCGAGATCAAGGATCACATCGCCTTTTATGCCAGCGATACCGTCACTGTGGAACGGGTCTGAGCCTGCGGGCCAAGCGGCGCGAAACAAGCCTCAGCTATGCTCTTCCTCTGACACCGCCGCCAAGGCTCGGTTATAAGCCTTGAGCGCATCCACATGAAACAGCGCGCCCGACAATTCGGGCGGCTGATCCCCCCCAACAAGCGTAACCACCGGCACAAAGGGCACAGCGGCCCGCTCAAACACCGGCATCGCCTGCTCCAGCGTCGCGGTCACATCAAGATAAACGCCCTGCTCGATCAACGACCAGCATTGATCCACATCCGCAGCCTGCTCATGATCCGGGCCGCGCATCACTTTGGACACCCGGAACATACCCAAGAGATAGTCCTGTGGCCCCGCCACCAGCCTGATGCCGCGCCGCATGAGCTGCGTCAGAAAGAACGACCGCCGCACCAGCTTTGATCCAAGGGCGGTCGAGGTCGAGACCGCCACCATGACCGCCAGCCCGGTCTGCCAGTCGCCAGTCAGTTCAAACACGATCAACGTCGTGGAAATCGGCGCGCCCAACACTGCTGCTGCCACGGCCCCCATTCCCGCCAAGGCATAGAGCGTATGTGCCCCCGATACCTCGGGAAAAGTCGCTGTGGCCACATACCCAAACGCCAGCCCGGTCAGCGCGCCCAACATAAGCGAGGGTGAAAACACGCCGCCGCCCATGCGCCCGCCAATGGTGATCGCCACCGCCAGCACCTTGAGCACCGCAAAGACCGCCGCCTCATGCCACAAGAGCTTGCCGGTGAGCGCCGCCGAGGTGGTTTCATAGCCAACCCCGATGATATGCGGAAACCAGATGGCCAGCAGCCCCAACAAGAGCCCCGCCCCCACCGGCCGCAACCAGCGCGGCAGCCCCAGCCGCGTCTGCACATGCATCGCCACATCCTCGGCCAAGAAGATCGCCCGCATCAGCGCCGCCGCCACCACGCCACAGATCAAGCCAAGAATGAGAAAGGCCGGCAACTCCGCATAGAATTCCAAGGCTCCGGCTTCAGGCAGGGTAAACTCGGTCACACCCCCAAATTCCAATCGGTTGATCACCGTCCCCGCGACAGAGGCAATGGCAATCGGGGCAAAGGCATGCACAGCGAAATGCCGCAGCACCACCTCAAGCGCAAAGAGCGCCCCCGCAATGGGCGCGTTGAACGAGGCGGAGACGGCTGCCGCCACCGCACAGCCCAAAAGATCGCGGCCCGTGACGCCATCGGCATGGATGCGCTCGCTCACCCAGGATGAAATCACCCCCGCCAGATGCACCACCGGCCCCTCGCGCCCTGATGATCCCCCGGTTCCCAACGTGATCAACGAGGCCGCAGCCGAGGCCAGCCCCTCGCGCCGCTCGACCCGTCCCTCATAGAGCGCCGCACCCTCGATCACATCCGCAACCGAGCGCACACGCCCATCCGGCGTGAACCGATGCAGGATCAGCCCGACCACAAGCCCCCCCGCCACAGGCAGCATCAGGACCCAGTACCACGGCAATTGTCCGGCAAAGCTGTGCAGTTGCGCCACGTCATCGGTGCCATAAACCAGTTCTTGTAGCGCGGTGATCCCCTTGCGAAAGAACAGCGCGGCAAAGCCTGCGGCAATCCCGATGATCAGGGCGATCAGCCAGAACTGAAACTGGCTTGGGCCGCGCTTGCGCAGGACGCGCCAGCCCTCGCGCAGGCCTTCGCTCACGCCCTTCCTCAACTGGCCCAGAAAGGACGGTTCGTCCGCCTGCATCGCCTCCCCTTCGCGCGACAGCCCCGCGCTTTCGCTTGTCCTCGGCTTGGAATACTCTGTGTTCAAACTCACGAAAGAAAGTTTCCCGATGGACATGCCAAGCGCAATTGCCGACCTCCTTTCCTGTCTAGGCCAACAGGTCACCCTGTCCAAGTCCGATCTCGACCTGCATGGCCAGAGCGAGTCGTATTTTCCCCTCTGCCCACCCGATGCCGTGGTTTATCCCGAAACAACGGAACAGGTGACGCAGGTCGTGACCATCTGTGCGCGCCACCGCGTTCCGGTCGTGGCTTGGGGCACTGGCACCTCGCTCGAAGGACAGGCGCAGGCCTTCAAGGGCGGGATCGTGGTGGATTTCGCCCGGATGAATCAGGTGCTTGAGGTGGCGCAGGCCGATATGACCGCGCGGGTGCAACCGGGTGTGACCCGCGAGGCGCTCAACGACGTGCTGCGCACCACCGGCTTGTTCTTCCCGGTCGATCCCGGCGCCAATGCCTCTTTGGGGGGCATGGCCTCGACCCGCGCCAGCGGCACCACTGCCGTGCGCTACGGCACCATGCGTGACAATGTTCTGGCACTCCAGGTGGTCACCGCCTCAGGAGAGGTGATCCGCACGGGCACCGGTGCGCGCAAATCCTCATCAGGCTACGATCTCACCGGGCTCTTTGTGGGGGCGGAAGGGACGCTTGGGCTGATCACCGAACTCACCTTGCGCCTTTCCGGCCAGCCCGAAGCGATATCCTCGGCGGTCTGCGCCTTCGACACCGTGGCCGATGCCGTTGCAACCGTGATCGACACCATTCAATGCGGCATCCCGATGGCCCGGATCGAACTGATGGACAGCGACAGTGTCCGCGCCGTCAACGCCTATTCCAACATGGCCTTGCCCGAGAAACCGCATCTCTTGCTAGAGTTTCACGGCACCGCCGCCAGTGTTGCCGAACAGGCCGAAACCTTTGGCGCGCTCGCGGCCGATCACCATGGCTCGGACTTTGACTGGGCCACGCAGACAGAGGCGCGCACCGCCCTCTGGACCATGCGTCACACGGCCTATTACGCTATCCTCGCCGCGCGCCCCGGCGCGCGCGCCATTGTCACCGACATCTGCGTCCCAATCTCACATCTGGCCCAAGCGATCGAGGAGACCCGCGCCGATCTCGCACAGGCGGGCGTCCAGGGGCCAATTCTGGGCCATGTCGGCGATGGCAATTTTCACGCCGTCCTGCTGGTGGATATCACGGATCAACAAGAGCTTGCCCGTGCGAAATCCGCCTCGGACCGCATGGTCGAGCGCGCCTTGGCCCTTGGCGGAACAGCCACCGGCGAACATGGCATCGGGATTGGCAAACTGGGCTACATGCAACGCGAACATGGCGGAGGATGGGCGATGATGGGGGCCATCAAACAGGCGCTCGATCCCTTGAACATCCTCAACCCCGGCAAACTTGTCCCGCCGCGAAACTGACCCGCCCCCCTTCATCTGACCAAAATACCTCGGGGGACGCCAGGCACCGGCAGCGGGGGAAGCGCCCCCACGCCTACCCCTCCATCAACGCCTCAGCGGCGGCTCGCGCCTCGGGCGTGATCCGCTCGCCCGAGAGCATGCGCGCGATCTCATCCACACGGTCAGCGCCCGTCATCGCCCGCACGGTCGAGAGCGTTTCTTCCGCCTCGACCCGCTTTTCCACCCGCCAGTGATGCGCGCCGCGCGCGGCCACCTGCGGCGAATGTGTGACCACCAGAACCTGACCACCTGCCGCCAATTGCGCCAGCCTGCGGCCCACGGCATCCGCCGTGGCCCCGCCCACGCCCCGGTCGATCTCGTCAAAGATCATCGTAACGCCACTGTCCGTGCCCGTCAGACACACCTTGAGCGCCAGCAGAAACCGGCTCAACTCCCCCCCCGAGGCGATCTTGCCCAACGCTCCCGAGGGCGCGCCGGGGTTGGTGGCCACGCGAAAGGTCACCTCATCCTGCCCGGTGGCACCCGGCTCCGCGTGCCGAATATCGGTGGTGAACACCGCGCGCTCCATCTTGAGCGGCGCCAGCTCCGCCATCACCGCCCGGTCGAGCGCCAAGGCCGCCGTCACGCGCGCCTCGGTCAACACCTCCGCCGCGTGGGCATAGCGGCGCTCCGCGTCCGCCAAGGCCGCCGCCAGCATGCGCATATCCGCGTCGCCCCGATCCAGAGCCGCCAATTGCCCGCGCAGATCCTCCGCAAATGCGGCCAAATCATCGGGGATAATCCCATGTTTGCGCACCAACGCCCGGATCGCAAAGAGCCGCTCCTCGGTCTCTTCCAACTCCAATGGATTGAAATTGAGCGCCTCCAAACAGCGCTGCACGCCACGTCCGGCCTCGTCCAATTCCACCAGCGCCCGACCAATCGCCGCCACCGGCTCGTCCAACTGCCCCTCGGCCTTGTCCGCCACCGACTCAAGCCACCGCAGCGCATCGCCTGCCGCACCCTCTGCGCCGTTGAGTCCGATCGCTTCAGCGGCCTTGGCGATATCTGCCCGGATGCGCTCTGCCCCCTGCATCATCCGACGACGTGCATCCAGCTCTGCCTCTTCACCGGGCTGCGGGCCAAGGGCATCGAGTTCCGTCACAGCATGGCGCAAAAACTCCTCCTCAGCGCGCAGCGCCGCCTGCGCTGCCTCTGCCGCATCGCGCGCCTTGCGCCGCGCCGCCATATCTCGCCATGCGACGCGCACGGCCTCGCGCAGCGCAGCCAGATCGCCGTAAGCGTCCAGCAAATCCCGATGCCCCTTGGGATCAAGCAAACCCCGGTCATCCTGCTGCCCATGCAATTCAACCAGCACATCCGACAACTGCCGCAACACCTCGCCGGACACCCGCCGGTCATTGACCCAAGCGGTCTTGCGCCCATCGGCACTGTTGACCCGGCGCAGGATCAGCGCCTCTTCATCCGGCAATCCAGCCTCGCGCAGGATCGCGCGCGCCGGATGCCCCGCGGTGAGATCAAATTCGGCGATCACCTCGCCCTGATCCGCCCCGTTGCGCACCAATTCGGCCCGGCCCCGCCAGCCCAGAACGAACCCCAGACTGTCGAGCAGAATCGACTTTCCCGCTCCGGTTTCGCCGGTCAGCACATTGAGACCCGGCTGAAACCTCAGGTCCAGCCGGTCGATGATCAGCATGTCCCGGATTTCAAGCGTGCGCAGCATCAGGCCAACCCGTCGGGCAGGGTGTTCCCCCGTCCCCCCTTATAGCCAGCGGCCCTGGACGGTCTGGCGATAGATCTGCTGCAACCAGCCATCTCCCGCCGCCTCCAATGTATAGCCCCGCCCGGTCAAGAGCTTGTAGCTGTCCTCATACCAATCTGTCCCTTGGAAGTTATGTCCAAGAATTGCGCCCGCTGTGCGCGCCTCGTTGACCAACCCCAGCGACAGATAGGATTCTACCAGCCGGTGCAACGCTTCGGCGGTATGGGTCGTGGTTTGGAAATCCTCGACCACCACCCGGAACCGGTTGGCAGCAGCGGCAAAATTATCGCGCTTGAGGTAATAGCGACCGATTTCCATCTCTTTTGAGGCCAGATGGTCGAATGCCAGATCGAACTTCAGGATCGCGGAATTGGCGTATTCGCTGTCAGGATAGCGCTCGATCACCTCACGCAGAGATTGCAGCGCCTGAAAGGTCAGCCCTTGATCGCGCCCGACCTCGTCAATCTGATCGTAATAGCTCAGCGCCAAAAGGTATTGCGCATAGGCCGCATCCTCGTCGGTCGGGTAAAAGTCGATGAAGCGTTGAGCGGCGGCGCGGCTTTCTTCATATTCCTTGGCCTGATGATGGGCAAATGCCTGCATGATCACCGCACGCTTGGCCAGATCGGAATAGGGATAGAGCCGCTCAACCTCGGCAAAACTCGTCGCCGCCAATTCAGGATCGCGCTGCGCCAGATCATATTCGCCCCGCTCGAAAATCTGCTGGGCCGTGTAATTCTCGTAATTGACCGTGCCGCGCTCGACGCTTTCCTTATTGCCACAGCCCGCGATGGCCATTGCCACAGCAAAGGCTCCGAACAGCCTGGCCCGGGACGTGCCGATTCTCATGCGCGATCTCACTCTCAGTTACGAAAACGCGGGGCAGTTCGCCCGCATCGCCTTGGTCCTAGCACATTAATTTGCGGTGCAAAACGTCTTTGGCACATTTCGCTCGGGTGATCTGAGGCGCGTTGCGGAATTCCACCGTCACGCTCCACGACCCCCGCCGCTCACCCCTCAAATAGAAAAAGCCGCCTTGACGGGCGGCTTTTCCAAACACCCGGCAAAGCGCCGGATCAGTTCGCCTGACGGCGCAAAAATGCCGGAATCTCGATCTGCTCATCCTCGTCATGGGCCCGCGCCGGAGCGTGCTGCGGCTGCGCGTTGCCCATGGTCGGCTGCTGACGTGTCGGGCGTGCGGCCGCCTGCGGACGCTCCGCCTCGGGGGCGGCATGCCCGGTCATCCGGTTGATCAGCGAGTTTATGCCAAAGCGCGGACGCTCTTCTGGCGCACGGGCCTCGGGCTCGGGGCGGCGCTGTTGTGGCTGCACCGGGGTGCGACCGACAGCGGCCTGCAACCGCTGCAATGCCTCAGGAGTGGGCGTGCCGGGGGCCGGGGCGCGCGGCGCGACATAGGCATCGAGATCATCCTCTTCGGCATAGGTGCTGCGCGCGAATTCCTCGACGCGCGGCTGATAGGCCGGCGGCGGCAGATCGTCAGCGGCGATCTCGTCGTCAAAGATATCCTCCATCTGCTCCTCGGCAGCGGCGCGCTGCGCGTCCATCGCACCAAAGAGCGAGGGCTCAGGCTCGGCCACTCGGGCGGCAACCGGTGCAGGCTCGGGCTGTGCAACCGGGGCCGGGGCCGGAACTTCGGCACTGACTTGCTGCTTGAGCGGCTGCGCCATCGAGCGGCGCGGCACGGGCAAATCGGCGGCCACTTGGCTCACGTCGATACCCGTCGCCACAACGCTGACACGGATCGAGCCTTCCATCGACGGATCAAGGGTCGACCCCACGATGATATTCGCATCCGGGTCCACTTCCTCGCGGATGCGGTTGGCGGCTTCGTCCAATTCGAACAGCGTGAGGTCATGACCGCCGGTGATGTTGATCAACACACCCTTGGCCCCGCGCAGGCTGATTTCATCCAGGAGCGGGTTGGCAATCGCCTTTTCTGCGGCCTGGATGGCGCGATCCTCGCCGCTATCCTCCCCGGTGCCCATCATCGCCTTGCCCATCTCGTCCATCACGGCGCGCACATCGGCGAAGTCAAGGTTGATGAGGCCGGGGCGCACCATCAGATCGGTCACACCCTTGACGCCCTGATAGAGAACATCGTCGGCCATGCTGAACGCCTCGGTAAAGGTCGTTTTTTCATTGGCCAGACGGAACAGGTTCTGGTTGGGGATGATGATCAGCGTGTCGACCATCTTTTGCAGCGCCTCAACGCCTTCTTCGGCCTGACGCATCCGCTTGGCGCCCTCGAACTGGAACGGCTTGGTGACAACACCCACCGTCAGCACGCCCAACTCACGCGCGGCCTGCGCGATGATCGGTGCGGCCCCGGTGCCGGTGCCCCCGCCCATGCCGGCGGTGATAAAGCACATATGCGCACCCGCCAGATGATCAACGATCTGCTCGATGCTCTCTTCGGCGGCGGCGGCCCCGACAGAGGCCCGCGCGCCTGCGCCCAGCCCCTCAGTTACCTTGACGCCCAGCTGAATGCGGCTTTCCGCATTGCTCTGGCTCAGGGCCTGCGCATCCGTGTTGGCCACCACGAAATCCACACCATCGAGTTGCTTCTCGATCATGTTGTTCACGGCGTTGCCACCCGCCCCACCCACACCGAAAACGGTGATACGGGGCTTCAGCTCGTCATGTCCGGGCATAGTGAGGTTGAGTGTCATAGCTTGTCCGCCTGTCCTGATGCCCACATTCGCGGGCTGTTTTCCGCCTGATTGGCACCATTCTTACCGATGGTTGGCCCAATCGTCACCTAAAAAACACGAAACAGCCACTAAATATGGCGCCTTTCGTGGTCTTTTTCGCGGGATTTCGCCGATGACGCCACATCTTGCGGTCACCAGTTGTCCCGAAACCATTTCATCGCCCGCTTCAGCGAGCGCGCCGGATAGCGATCGACGGGAATCTCGAAATCCCACCATTCGTCCTGCGGATTGGCCGCAAAGAGGCACATACCCACCGCACTGGCAAACCCCGCCCCGGTCGCCGCCTGCGGCAGCCCATGCACCCGCAGAGGCCGCCCCAGACGCACCTGCTGCCCCAAGATCTTGCTTGCCAACCCGTCAAGACCGGGGATCTGGCTGCCGCCTCCGGTCAACACGATCTGTTGGCTGGGCAGATGATCGAACCCTGCGGCATCCAACCGCGCGCGCACCTCTTCGAGAATTTCCTCGACCCTCGGGCGCATGATCCCGATCAGTTCGGCCCGGCTCACCCGCCGCCGATCATGCTCGTAATCGCCGGTGTCGCCCCCGATCTCGATCATCTCGCGGTCATCCATGCCGGTGGCCACGACACCGCCGTAAAAGGTCTTGATCCGCTCGGCGGTGGCCTGCGGCACCTGCAACCCCATGGAAATGTCATTGGTGACATGATCGCCGCCCATGCGGACGCTATCGGCATAGATCATGTGTTTCTTGATAAAGATCGACACACCCGACGTGCCGCCGCCCAGATCAATACAGGCGGCACCCAGTTCCTGCTCGTCCTCGACCAGCGCCGCGATGCCCGACACATAGGCAGAGCTGGCAACCCCTGCCAGTTCCAGGTCACACCGCTTGACGCAATAGGCTAGGTTCTGGATCGCGGCACCGTCCACCGTCAGCATATGCATGTCGGTGGACAAGACCTGCCCCATCTGCCCGCGCGGATCAATCAGGCCACTGCGATGATCCAGCGCAAAATTGACCGGCTGCGCATGCAGCACCTCGCGGCCCTCGCCGAAATCCGGCACGTCGCAGGCGCTCAGCACGCGGCTGATATCCTGTTCGCTGACGGTATGGCCTTCCAACTCGACTTGCCCGGCCAGACCATAGCTGCGCGGCCCTGCGCCCGAAAAACAGGCAATGACATGATCGACCCGGATATTGGCCATCTTCTGCGCCGCCTGAACGGCGGTGCGAATGGCGCGCTCGGTCTCGGCCATGGCGTCGATCTCGCCAAAGCGCACCCCGCGCGAGCGTGTCGTCGCCGCCCCGATCACCCGGAACCCGGCTTGCCCGGCCATCCGGCCAATTCCCTCGGCCTCATGCAACCGCTCGGTGCCATCAAACCGCAGCACCAGACAGGCGATCTTGGAGGTGCCCACATCCAGCACCGCGACCACGCCCCTCTGCATCGCCGCCTTGCGCATATGGCGCATCGCCCTTTGGGATTCATACAGCTCGATCATCGTCAGTTCGTCCCCAAGCTCATCTGAGTTATCGTCCACCAGTCTTCCATGGCCGCTTCGTTCAATCGGATCGTCGGACGCGCCGCGATCCGCATATCCACCGCCGCCAGATCCCGCTCCAGCATGTCCTGCGCCCCATGAAGCACCATCACCCGCTCTAACGCGCGCACCGCCCCGCTCTCGGGCAAGAGAACGCGCTTGCCATCCGATAGAACCAGATCCCAACGCCGCTCGCCCATCCGCACAAGACCGCGCAGCTCCAGCCCCATCGGAGCCGCAGCGTGCAGAACGTCCAGCGCTTCTGCCACCTGCTCGGGTGCGCCTTCGCCTGCCACCACCGGCAAATCGGCGCGCTCAGAGCGGGCATTGACCACCCCGATCACCTGACCTTCGATATCAATCACGTTCAGCGCATCCCGCGTTTTCCAGAGCGCGACCGGCACGCGCTCGGTGATCTCGGCCACCAAAACGCCACCCTGCCGAATGCGCACCTCAGCACGCGCCACGGCAGGCAATTCCTCGATCATCACCCGAATGTCGTCGAGCACGAGGTCGAACGAGCTCGCGGGAAGGTCATAGGGGAAAATCTCGCGAATATCCTCTTGCACGCTCGTGCTCGCGCCTTCGACCGACAAAAGGTTGACCATGAACTCGGGGCGCGTCTCAATCTGGTGGCGGAGGTCCGCAATCTGCTCCACCAGCGCCGTGCGCCGCGCCTCGCTGCCCAGATACCCTCCGACCAGCCCAGCAATCACGAGCACCGGCAAACCGAACCGGATCAGCCGTCGATAAAGCGGCGTCAGCATCAACCGCTGGAGGCGATATGACATCCGTGATGGTGCCGGATCAGCCCGCGGAATTACCGGTTGCATGACGCATCCTCCACCATCCAGCGGCACAATTCAGGAAAGGAAATGCCCAGCGCCTGCGCCTGTTCCGGCACCAAGGAGGTCGGCGTCATCCCCGGCTGCGTGTTGGTCTCAAGCAGGATCAACCCGTCAAGACCGCGCGCTTCATCCCAGCGAAAATCAGTGCGGCTCACCCCGCGACAGCCCAGAACCTCATGCGCCCGCAGCGCATAGTCGAGGCACGCGTCGAAGATCTCCTGCGGCACATCGGCAGGCACCACATGGCGCGAGCCACCGGGCTTGTATTTGGCATCGTAGTCATACCAGCCTTCGGTCAGGATATCCGTCACCGTCAGAGCCCGGTCGCCGATCACCGTGGTCGTGAGTTCACGCCCCGGTGCATAGCTCTCGACCATCACCACATCCGGCATATCATCCGAGAGCGCAGGCGGCCGGTTGGCCCCGGCCTCGACCAGATAGACGCCTACGGACGATCCCTCATTGTAGGGCTTGACCACATAGGGCGGCGGCATCACATGCCCGGCCCGCACCTCGTCACGCCGCGCCAACACGCTGTCGACCACAGGCAGACCGGCCGCGCGGTAGGCCACCTTGGTGCGCTCCTTGTCCATGGCGAGAGCGGACGACAGAACGCCCGAATGAGTATAGGGCAGGCCCAGCCATTCCAACATCCCCTGCACGCACCCATCCTCACCCCAACGCCCATGCAGGGCATTGAATACCACGTCCGGCTTTATGTCTTGTAAACGCGTGCAGAGGTCTGTCGCGGCATCCACCTCGACCACCTCAAACCCTGCTTCCCTCAACGCGACGGCGCATTCACGCCCTGAAGAGAGCGACACGTCCCTCTCCGCCGAGGGGCCGCCCATGATCACCGCCACTTTCGGGGTTGTTCTGCTCGAACCAACCACCATGTGCCTCAATGTCCCGGACCGGTTTACCGGCCCTGTTGTCGTATTGTTTTTGTTAGTCTGCCTGAGGGCTTGCGCCCGGAGCCGGTTCACCGACCCTCATGATTTCCCACTCTAACTCTATTCCACGCATTTGAAAAACCTTTTTTCGCACCTCGTCGCCGAGGCCCTCAAGATCAGCAGCAGAGGCCCCGCCGGTGTTGATCAAAAAGTTGGGATGCATCTCGCTCATCTGCGCCGCCCCCCGCCGCGCGCCGCGCAATCCCGCCTCGTCGATCACCTTCCAGGCCTTGAGATCCTGCACATCATCGGCCCGCCCGGTCGAGGAAAACCCGGCCGGATTGCGGAATGTGCTGCCGGCACTGCGCTCTTTGGTGGGCTGTGTGGCATCACGCTTGGCGATCTGCTCGGCCATCTTGGCCTCCAGCGTCGCCGGATCGCCCGGCACGCCTTCAAACGTCGCCTCAAAGATCACCCAGCCGTCCGGCAGCGCGCTGTGCCGATAGGCAAATTGCAGCGCATCGGGCGATAGCGTCACCACCTCACCGCCGCGTGTCACGGCCCGCGCCTCGATCAGATGATCCGCCACATAGGCCCCATAGCAGCCCGCGTTCATCCGCACCGCGCCACCGATGCTGCCCGGAATAGTGCGCAGAAATGTGAGGTCCACTCCCGCCTCCGCCGCCCGCCGTGCGACATGCGCATCGAGCGCGGCCGCCCCGGCAACGACGCGCGGACCCTCAACGCGAATACCGTTGAACCCGCGTCCCAACCGGATCACCACGGCATGAAGACCCCCATCGCGCACAATGAGATTGCTGCCCACACCCATGGGAAAAACTGGCACCGCCGCATCCAGCCCAGCCAGAAATGCTGCCAGATCCTCCAGATCAGCCGGTTGAAACAGCCAATCCGCTGGCCCGCCCACGCGCAACCAGGTCAGATCGGCCAAAGGCCTATTCGGGGTCAATGCGCCCCGCGTATCAGGAAATCTCATCATGGCGGTTCTTCTGCCTTCTGCCGCGCCCAAGGTAAAGCCCCATGCGCCCGAGCTACCCCAAGCGCTGCCTGATCCAACGCCCGAGATAGATCACCGGCCAACGCAAAACGCTCATGCCCGCGACCATCACCAACAGACCAATCCAAGGTCCGTTCTGCCATGTGACAAACCCGAGGATCGGCACGCCGAGCGCTATCAGAACATAGGCCCGCCGCCAGTAATTGTCGCGGCTTGGCAGCATCGCCAAGACATTTGCAGCCACCGCCCAGAGGCAGGCCAATATCAGAGACAGTGTCATCCCAACCCTCCAAGGCTCGCGCCCAAGGCGGCCAACGCCACCACCACACCAAAGACCGGCACCGCCACCGGCACCCGAAACGCCGCTTCGGGCACCCGCCGCTTCATCAGGATCAGCGCGCCATTGACCATCACGAACACCGTCAAGAGCAACGTCGAGGTCACACCCGCCAACTCCGCCACCGGCAAGGCCAGCGCGCCCCCGATGACCGCCACACCGATCAGTGCGGTTGCGCGCACTGGCGTGCCAAACCGGGGGTGCGCGTGGTGAAACACGGACAGCCATGCACTGCGCCGTCCCAGACCAAACAGAACCCGGCTCGCCATCACCATCTGCGCCAGAACGCCATTCAATGCCGCCACCACCGCGATCAATGACAAAAACGCGGCACTGCCGCCCTGCCCCATTTGCCACACCAGCGCCAAGGGCTGCTCACTCGCGCCAAGCCGCTCGAGCGGCACCGACCGCACCGCCGCCCAAGTGACCAACGCGTAAAGCAGGCTCGTGATGATCAGGGACAACAGGATTGCACGGGGCAGGACGCGCTCCGGTTCGCGCACCTCTTCGGCCATGTTGACGATATCCTCAAACCCGATGAAGGCGAAGAAAGCCAGCACCGCCCCGGCCGTCACGCCCGACCAGACTATCTCTTGCGGCATCTGAAAATCCGCGACAGGCACGGCGCTGAACCCTGCATAAACCACCAGACCCAGTCCCAGAACCTCAACCACCGTAAAGATCGCGGCAAGCGCAAGGCTCTCCAACACGCCGACCACGGCCACCGCCGCCAACAGCGCCCCGATCACCACCATGCTCGGCCCCGCAGGCCATCCCGTCACTGCGCCCAGATACCCCACGCCACCACGCAACACTGCCGCTGCCGATACCGCCCCGGCCATCACAATCGCCAGCCCGACCAGCGTGCCCAACCATGGCGCTTGCACCCCCTTTGCGACAAAGGCCGCCTCGCCGGCGGCTTCCGGAAACCGGGTGGAAAACTCAGCATAACTCAGCGCTGTGGGGGCGGCGATGACCCCCGCCAGCACAAAGGCCAAGGGTGCCCAGATTCCGGCTTCGGCGGCCACGGCCCCGACCAGAACGTAAATCCCGGCCCCCACCATGACCCCAACACCGTAAGCGGTCAGCAATCCTAGCCCGATCCTGCGTTTGAGGATCTCGGCCATGTCTCTATCCCTTGAGACGCGCAGGTAGCCCGTTGGCCCAGGCACTGATCGTGCCCGCGCCCAGACAGACAACCATATCCCCCGGTCCGGCCTGCTCGCGCACCAGCCGCTCCAGATCGTCCTCGTCACGGATAGCGCGGGCGTGTCGATGGCCGTGCCGGATGAGCCCCGCCACAAGATCATCCCGGCTCGCCCCCGGAATGGGATCTTCACCAGCGGCATAAACCTCGGCAATCGCCACCACATCCGCCTCGTTGAAGCAGCCGCAGAAATCATCAAACAGGCTCGACAGGCGGGTATAGCGATGCGGCTGATGCACCGCGATCACCCGACCGGTCGTCGCCTGCCGTGCGGCGCGCAGCACGGCGGCAATCTCCACCGGATGATGACCGTAATCGTCGATAATGGTGACACCGTCCACCTCGCCTACGCGGGTAAAGCGCCGGTTGACGCCGCCGAAACTGGCCAAGGCCGCGCGGATTTCATCGGCCTTCATGCCCAGATGCCGGGCCACCGCCACGGCACTCAGCGCATTGCTGACATTGTGATCGCCGGGCATCGGCAGGGTGCAGCCTTCGATCACCCGCCCTTCGGCCTGAAGAGCCACATCAAAATGCGCGACACCCTTCTCGTAGGTCAGATTGACCGCGCGCACATCGGCCTGCGCGTTGAACCCATAGGTCAGAACCCGACGGTCAGTGATCCGCCCCACCAGCGCCTGCACTTCGGGATGATCAGTGCAACAGACAGCCAGACCGTAAAACGGAATATTGCTGACAAAGTCGTAAAACCCCTGCCGCAACCGCTCGAAATCGCCCCAATGCTCCATATGCTCGGGGTCGATATTGGTGACGATGGCAATGGTCGCGGGCAGACGGTTAAAGGTGCCGTCGCTCTCGTCGGCCTCCACCACCATCCACTCGCCCTGCCCCATACGCGCATTGCTGCCATAGGCATGGATCACACCACCGTTGATCACCGTGGGATCAATCCCGCCCTTGACCAACAGCTCCGCGACAAGCGTCGTTGTGGTCGTCTTGCCATGGGTGCCCGCCACGGCGATGTTGGACTTGAGCCGCATCAGCTCTGCCAGCATCTCGGCCCGGCGCACGACCGGCAAGCCACGCTTGCGTGCCTCATCCAGCTCGGGATTGCCCGGCTTGATGGCCGAAGAAATGACCACCACCTCTGCCCCGTCCAGGTTCTCCGCCCGCTGCCCCTCGAATACCGTGGCGCCGATACCCGCCAACCGCTCGGTGATGGGGGTGGATTTCAGATCAGACCCCTGCACCCGGTAGCCATGGTTGATCAGCACCTCGGCAATCCCCGACATGCCAATACCGCCGATCCCCACGAAATGAATCGGTCCAATATCGGTCGGTAGCTTGGTGGCTGCATTCATCGGCTCTGCCCTTTATTCGCAATGTCTTCGACCATATCGGCCAGATGTTGTGGCGCGTCCGGCATCCCGCAGCTCAGCGCCGCCTGCGCCATCATCGACGCGCCCCTCGGATCGCTCAGCACAGCGGCAATCTGTTCGGTCAGCACCGCCTCGGATAGCCGGCTCTCGGGGATCACGATTGCCCCGCCAGCCGCCGCCAACCCGCGCGCATTGGCGGCCTGATGGTCCCCCGCCGCGGCGGCATAGGGGATCAGGATCGCAGGTCGCCCGATGATGGAAATATCGGCGATACTCGACGCTCCCGCCCGGCTGATGACCAATTGCGCCTCAGTCATGCGCCGCGGCACATCGCGGAAAAACGGCTGAACATCCGCATCAATCCCGGCCCCGGCGTAGAACCGCGCCACGCGGTTCATATCCTCTTCGCGCGCCTGATGGCTCACCCGGACATTGCGCAGGATCGCCTCCGGCAGCGCGGCAATCGCGGCGGGCACCACATCGCTGAGGATCCGCGCGCCTTGAGAGCCGCCGATCACCAGCACCGACATCGGATAATCTCCGGGCGCGATATACCCCGCCCCCGCCCGCTCCAGCACGGCCGCACGCACCGGATTGCCCACCGGCACGCCTTCGGCACCCTCCGGCAGCGTTGTCGGCCATGTGCCGCAGGCCACCACATCGACCCGCCTCGCAAAAATTCGATTGACCCGGCCCAGAACCCCGTTCTGCTCATGGACCATGCGCGGACGCCGCAACGCCCATGCCGCGACCAAGGCCGGAATGCTCGGATAGCCACCAAAGCCCACCACCACATCCGGCTTGTCGCGCATCATCCGCAGTCCGGCTCCCACCACGCCGCCCGCGACCTGAAACGGCACCATCACTTTGTTGACAAGGCCGCCCCGCGCAAAGGTGGCGCTAGCCACCTGCTCGATCTCGACGGAATGCGGAAAGCCGCCCACATAGCGCGCCCCGCGCGCATCGGTGCTCAGACGCACCCGCCAGCCCCGCCGCAGCATCACCTCGGCCAGCGCCTGCGCCGGAAACATATGCCCGCCCGTGCCGCCCGCCGCGATGATCAAGAGGGGCTGCCGCGCGCTCACCGCCGCCCCCGCAGAATATCCCCGATCTGGCCCTGTGGCCGCGTCCGGGTAAAGGCAAGAAGCATGCCCACGGCAATGCCCCCCGCTACCACAGAGGATCCACCATAGCTCACAAACGGCAGCGTCATGCCCTTCGCAGGCAGAAGGCGCACCGCCACACCCATGTTGATCATCGCTTGCGCCCCAAACATGATCACAAGCCCGGTCCCCGCCAACCGAATGAACGGATCGCGTTCCCGCATCAACCGCATCAGCGAGCGTACGACGACACTGGCATAAAGAGCAATGATGCAGAGCACGAGAACCAGCCCGTATTCCTCAGCCGCCACCGCGATGATGAAATCCGTATGCGCATCCGGCAGGCTCCATTTCACCTGTCCCTCACCCACGCCGACGCCAAAAAATCCGCCCTCGCGGATCGCATTGGTGGCAAAGCCAAGCTGCGTTGTCGGGTCCACCTCCGGGCTTAGAAACCCGTCGATCCGTCGCGCAAAATGCTCGGAATTGGAATAGGCAAAGGTCCCGACAAGCACCACGCCCCCCGCCATGCCCAACAGCAGCGTCACCGGCGCACCGGCCACAAAATACATCACACCCCAGCCAAACAGCACCAGCGCCGCCTGCCCAAAATCAGGCTGCATCGCCAGAAAGGCAAGGATCACGATGGTCAGCAGAAACGACCAACTCAGCCCCGGCGGCCCATTCACCTGTTGGCTTGCGGCCATCATCCAGGCCGCGACCACCACAAACACCGGCTTGAGAAACTCTGACGGCTGAACCGAGGCAAAGCCCAGACTGTACCACCGCACAGCGCCCTTGCCGAAATCGGTGCCGAGAAACGGCAGCGCCATCAGGGCAAGAAACGCAGCAAGGAACCCCAACACCGCCAGACGTCGCACCATCTCTGGGCGCATCATCGACACCAGCACCATCACTGCCAGCGCCATCCCGCCAAACAGCGCCTGCCTCTGCACGTAATAAAACGCACCAAGCCCGTTTTTCTCTGCCAAGGGCGGCGAGGCCGCAAGGCCCAGCAACATCCCGATACTGAACAGGATCAGAACACAGGTCAGCGACCATTTGTCGATCGTGCGCCACCATTTCGGAAGGACGGGCTCTGCGTCCCGCAGGGGCATTGCCCCGTAGACCATTTCTGTCATCTGACTGCCGCCTCATGCATCTTGCGCCCCTTTTCGGGGTCTGACACATATCCTAGCGTTATTTTCACCTTAATGCCAGAACTATCCCCTTGCCAATCGGCAGCATTTCGCGTCAGAGCCATGCCCATGCGCCACGCCTGCACCACTCTTATTCTCGGGGCCGGGGCCGCCGGCATGATGTGTGCCGCCCATGCCGGGCCGGGCACGCTGGTGATCGACCATGCACGCGCACCGGGCGAAAAGATCCGAATCTCGGGCGGCGGGCGCTGCAATTTCACCAACCTTGGCACGACACCGGCGAATTTCATCTCGGCCAACCCGCATTTCTGCAAGTCGGCGCTCTCGCGCTATACCCAATGGGATTTTCTCGATCTCATCGCGCGCCACGGCATCGCCTGGCACGAAAAAACCCTGGGCCAGCTCTTTTGTGACGACAAGGCGACCCAAATCGTTGCCATGCTGGTCAAGGAACTGCGCCAAGCCGGGGCCGAACTCTGGCTCTCGACGCAAGTGTCGGATGTCACGCATGACGGCCGCCACTTCTGCGTCACGCTCGACCGCGAGGGGCGGCGTGTCACGGTCACGGCCCGCAACCTCGTGCTCGCCACGGGCGGCAAATCCATCCCCAAGATGGGCGCCACCGGCATGGCCTATGACATCGCACAGCAATTCGGCCATCAGTTGACGGACATTCGCCCCGCCCTTGTGCCGCTCACCTTTTCCGACGCGCCCTTTGCCGCGCTCTCGGGCACCGCTCTGCCGGTGCGCGCCAGTTGCGACGGGATCAGCTTTGACGAGGCGGCGCTGTTCACCCATCGCGGCCTCTCTGGCCCCGCGATCCTGCAAATCTCGTCCGTCTGGCGTGAGGGTCAGCCGATATCCCTTGATCTTGACCCCAACGCCACGCTCTATGACGCACTCCGCCAACAGCGTCAGACCGCAGGTCGTCGCAACATTACCACCGACCTCAGCCATCACTTGCCCGCGAAACTGGTGGCCTATCTCGCCCCTGCCCTTGGTCTCGCAGGCAATCTCGCCGATCACTCCGACGCACGGTTGGCTGCGATCACCGACGCGCTGCGCGGCTGGACGCTCAAACCCACCGGCACCGAAGGCTACCGCACCGCCGAAGTCACGCTTGGCGGTATCGCCACCGACGGGCTCTCGTCCAAGACCCTCGAGTCCCGGCATCTCCCCGGCCTCTATGCCATTGGCGAGGCCGTGGATGTAACCGGCTGGCTTGGCGGCTACAACTTCCAATGGGCGTGGTCGTCGGGCTGGGCCGCAGGCACGGCGATTGCGCAAACCGGGACAGACGCCTAGCCGTTCGGTCCCAGCCCGCCTCGGTCAGGCCGACAGACCAAAGACTGTTTTGCGGCCTTTTGCTGACCTTGGCCTCAATCCCCAATGCGCGGAACAAAGGCGCGTAGCGCCGCCGCGCGGCGGTCGGGCACCACGCGGCTCATCGCTTGGGGTCAGCGTCAGCAAACGCCCCCACCGCCCCCCTTACACCCTATCCACGCGCCTCGCGAATGAGCCGCAGAATGTCCTTGGCCGCCTCGGGAATATTCGTGCCCGGCCCAAAGATCGCCTTGACCCCCGCTTTTTGCAAAAAGGCATAGTCCTGCTGCGGAATGACGCCGCCGCAGATCACGATAATATCGCCCGCATCGCGCGCCCGTAGCGCCTCGATCAGTTTGGGGGCCAGTGTCTTGTGCCCTGCCGCCTGAGAACTGATCCCCACGACATGCACGTCATTGTCTATGGCATCCTGCGCCGCCTCCTCGGGCGTTTGGAACAAGGGGCCGACATCGACGTCAAACCCGATATCGGCAAAGGCCGTGGCAATCACCTTGGCCCCCCGGTCATGCCCGTCCTGCCCCATCTTGACGACCAGCATGCGCGGCCGCCGCCCCTCTACCTCGGCGAAATCCTCCACCGATTTCTGAATGGCGGCAAAGCCCGCATCGCCCTCATAGGCCGCGCCATACACCCCGGCCAGCGTCTTGACCTCGGCGCGGTGCCGCCCGAATTCCTTTTCCAGTGCCATGCTGATCTCTCCCACAGTGGCGCGCGCCCGCGCGGCATCCACCGCCGCGTCAAGCAGATTGCCCCCCTCGCGCGCACGGCGCGTCAATTCGTCGAGCGCGGCCTGACAGGCGGCCTCGTCCCGGCTCGCCCGAATACGCTCCAACCGCGCGATCTGAGACTCCCGTACCTTGTCATTGTCGATGTCGAGAATGTCGATCGGGTCTTCCTTGTCCTTGCGATACTTGTTCACGCCGACGATCACCTCGTCACCCCGGTCGATCATCGCCTGCCGGGTCGCCGCCGTCTCCTCGATCCGCAATTTGGGCATGCCGCTCTCGACCGCGCGGGTCATGCCGCCCATGTCCTCGACTTCCTCGATCAGCGCCCAGGCCTTCTCCGCCAGATCATGCGTCAGCTTCTCGACGTAATACGACCCCGCCAGCGGATCGACCACCTTGGTCACCCCGGTTTCCTCCTGCAGGATCAACTGCGTGTTGCGCGCGATCCGCGCCGAGAAATCCGTGGGCAGGGCAATCGCCTCATCCAGCGCATTGGTATGCAGCGATTGCGTGCCGCCCAGAACCGCGCTCATCGCCTCATAGGCGGTGCGAATGACATTGTTATAGGGGTCCTGCTCCTGCAAACTCACACCACTGGTCTGACAATGGGTGCGCAGCATCTTGGAGGTCTCGCGCGTCGCGCCGAACTCGGTCATAATGCGGTGCCACAAGAGCCGCGCCGCCCGCAACTTGGCCGCCTCCATAAAGAAATTCATCCCGATGGCAAAGAAGAACGACAGACGCGGCGCGAAACTGTCGACATCCATCCCCGCCTCAATCGCGGCACGCACATATTCGCGCCCATCCGCCAGCGTATAGGCAAGCTCCTGCACAAGGTTCGCGCCCGCCTCCTGCATGTGATAGCCGGAAATCGAGATCGAGTTGAACTTCGGCATATGCTCGGCGGTATAGGCGATGATATCCGACACGATCCGCATCGACGGTTTGGGCGGATAGATATAGGTGTTGCGCACCATGAATTCTTTCAGAATGTCATTCTGAATGGTGCCCGACAG
>NZ_LADY01000035.1:0-33607 GCF_000961715.1 Roseovarius sp. BRH_c41
GCCGCCGCCCGGTGCGCTGCGCGTGGCGATCCGGACAGGGCTTGCAGACGCGCCAGAGGTGCCGCCGGATGCGCCAGCGCGACCCGAGACGAGAGTGGCTGCCGCGTCGGCACCAGATGTTCCGCCGGAGGTCGCAGCGCGGCCCTGCACGATAACGGGGGCCGCCGTAGCTCCCGATGTGCCGCCGTTCGATGCGGTTCGTGAGAGCACGGAGACAGGAGCGGCGTTCAGACCCGAGGTGCCGCCACTCGATGCGGCGCGCTCAGAAACAACCGTCCCACCGCCACTAGGGATTTCCTCGATATACTTGTTGCGAAGATAGGCGTTCGTCTCAGCCAACTGCGCCGGATTATGCGCCCCGGCATAGATCAAAACAGCGGCACAATCCATGAAGGCACCGCTGTTGTTGCTGAGTTTGTAATTGATATAGAGGCGTTCCAGTACCGTGTTGAGCGTGGCCGGGGTGCCGCCCATCAGGTTCACGTTGTCGATGAACCCTTCAACATCTTCCCCGTCAAAAGTGACCGCTAGCACATGCCAAAGGTCATCGTTGAAACTATCGACCGACGCATAGCTGGCCGCCCAGAAGTCGGTGAGCACTTTTTCAGTGCCGCTCATCACCATACCGAATGCCTGGCGCGTAGAGGGATTGCCATACATCACGCCGTTGAAGTTACCGGCGTTCACTTGGTTAGGATAACGGGCAACGATGTACATCGTACGAGGCTCCGCCCCGTCTGGCAGATCGTGGTCGTATAAGGTGTCATTCCCAAGTCCGTCAATGCTACCGACAAACTGAAAATAACTCGCTCCAGTAGGTGTTCCCTCTTCGCCTGTCCGCAACACTGGCGCAGTCATAAGGTGTTCTTGGACTAGCTCAATCCCGGCGACTTCGTCCACCCACAGCGTCGGGGAGACAACCGTGTTGGTTGTCTCGAACTGAGCTTTAAGATTCGTGGTGATCAGCGCCATCTTTGGGCTTCCTTACGTGATGTCACAGCTTGAGAGCGCGGAGATCCCGCTTGAGTGAGGCCGCGAGATCCATCCGCCCCGCGTCGAACGTGTCCGAACTTAAGGTCTTGAGGCTCACATTCGGGCGCTCGTATTTTTCGAGCAGGTCGATTGCCGCCATGAGAGCCGCGTTCCAGGCGTGGATGGCGCGAACGCCATCCACCACCGGGCCGCCGTTGCTCTCATAGGCGACGCGGTTCATCAGGAAAGGAATTCCTTGAGTTTCGACGCCGGGAACTTGATCTCCGCGCCCACGCCCAGATCGGCGGGGGGGATTGCCGACCAGCTCAGAAAATTGCCCCCTGTCGCCGCATCGTAATAGGCGACGGCAACAACGCTCTGCACCGGATCGTGGGTCGAGGAAAACACGACGTCCGGGCCGTTGAGCACCGCCTGTCGGGTGCCATCCTCCGGATCGGCAGCGGGCGCGGCAAAGGTCACGGCCGCGCGGGCATAGCCGCTGCCGGTCACTTCAGTGCCGCCGCCTGCGTCAGTGGGCGCGGCCGTAAAGAGCGCCAGATACACCGCCTCGGGGCTGGGCAGCGGGGTGTTGCGAAAAACGTGATTGAGCAGGGCGGCTTCGAGGTAGGTGGAGAAGGTCGACATGTCAGTTTCCTTTTGGTTTGGGTGTTCGTGGTTTCAGTGTCGGGCCGCGAATTCCGCGACCCCGGTTGGTACGTCTGGCCAGACGGGTGCATCCCCGTCCTCGATGGCGCGACGGCTCTCCGCCTGCATCGCCTTGCGCCACGCGGTCCATGCAACGGCGCGCTCCTGGTCGCCCTCGATGAGGCCTGCGAGTGCCAGCGCGTCGGCGCGCGCCGCGCCGTTGATGGTGGCTGTCGAGAACAGGATGCCCGCCTGGGCGATGTTGCTCTGTGTTTCCAAGTCGGCCACGGAGAGGATGAGGGTCCTGCAGTCCGCCTTGATTTGGGCGGCGCGGATGGCCTGTGCGCGGGGTGTATTTTGGCGGAACTCAGGCATCGCTTACCTCCACCTCTGCATCAAACCCGACCCACGGAAACGGCGGGGCGACGGCGAGGGCGTACACGCCTGCATCGACCAGCGTCAGAGGCTCCGACAGGTTCATGATGACGAGCTCGTCGCCCACTTCGTTGCGCACTGTTACCGCGCTCCCGACGGGTAGCAGGGACAGGTCATAAACCCAGCCGGTGTCTTGCGTGGTGGCAGGCGGCGTGATCGTCGGGCGCGCCTCGATGCGCAGCGGGTCCGACGCAATGTAGTGTGTCGCAGTGTCTGCCAGCGCACCGACAAACAGGCCCCGCTCAGGCGTGACATTGGCGGCAATGGTGCTTGCCGATGCCTCAACGTGGCCCGTGATCTGACCCGTGGCCGGGTTATAGATGTTGGCGCTGACGGTCATGCGTTACCTCTTGAGGATCGTGGCGACGGAATGGACGTTCTGGATCAGGAAGGGCACACCCGAGCCGCGCTGGCATTCCAGCGTGATTGTCTGATTGCCAGTCCCCACTGAGATTGTTCGCCGAAACGGAACAAGCTCCTGAAAATGTGCACCACCCTGAGAGTCAAAGGGCGACCCGCTCAGCAGCAGACGCAGCCCCCACGACCCAGCAGTTGGCCCGCCGTTCAGCAGCCAATTCACATGGCAGTCAATCATCAGAAGCGAGCCACTATCCGGCACGTTCACAATGAAAGACGTCGCGTTGTTCCATGCCGTGGCTGTCGCGGGCGTCTTGGTGCCGCCGCCGTAGTTCTCGAAGAACGTGGACGGCTCAGTGACAGCGCGTCCGTTGATCTTGGCCGTTGTGATTGCATTCGTAGCGATTTGCCCGGCGTTGATCGCAGCCGTCGCGATCAGTGCGCTCGTTATCGTGTTGGCGGAAATCTTGTCGCCTGTGATGGTGCCCGCCGCGATCTCAGCGGCGGTGACAGTTCCCGAGGCGATCTTGGCCGCAGTAATCGTATTGCCGGCGATCTTGTCACCGGTGATCGTCGTGCCCGCAATCTTATCACCCGTGATTGTCGCGGCGGCGATCTTGACCGCTGTAACAGCACCCGTCGCAATCTCAGAGGCAGTGATGGTGCTGGCCGCTATCTGTGACGCGGTGATCGTGTTTGCGGCGATGTTGGATCCTTGGATCGTGCCTGCCGCGATCTTGGCAGAGGTAATGGTGCCCGATGCAATCTCAGTTGCTGTAATCGTGCCGGATGCGATCTTGGCGGCTGTGATCGTGTCTGCTGCGATCTGCGAGGCGGTCACGGCACCCACAGCGATCTTGGGTGTCGAAATCGCGCCGTCCGTGATTTGCGTACCGGTGATTTGCCCCGTCACCTTTGCGGCTGCGATGGCGGCAAGCTGCGCGTTGGTTAACTGACCCGTAACTTTCGAGGCAGCAAGCCCCGCAATTTTGGCGTCCGTGACTGCGCCGGTCGCGATCTGCGGTGTCTGTATCTGCCCGGTCAGTTTTGCCGCCGCCAAGGCCGCGATCTGCGCATCGGTCAACTGCCCAGTGACATCAACGGCAGGCACCGTGGCGACATAGGCCGTGCCGCTCCAACGATAGAGCTTGCTCTCAAACATGATCGCCTCGGTCAGCTTGACCGTTGGGAGCGTGCCCTCGACAATCGTGACGGGTTCGATACCGGCAGCAAAATCAGCCCGCTGGATACGCACGTCGTCAGTGGTCACCCAGATCCATGCAGTCCATGTGCCTCGGCGATTGTCAGAAAGCGCTTTGGCGCGCACGCGCAGGTTCGTGAGTGGCGGCACGGGCTGGATGGTCATTGCGCCACGCTCGACATCGAGCACGGTGCCGCTCCAGACCTCCTCCTCGGTCTCGCGCTTTTGGCATTCAATGGCGATGCCCTTGATAGTCTCGGCGATCCCGGAGGCATCCCAGAAGACGTCGACGGCCGCATGCGCACGGGTGCCTGCCTGATTGGTGACAATGCGCGCGTCGGCGTCGAAAAAGGGCAGGCCTGCGTCTGTAGGGATTGGGCGGGGCAGGATAGAGGCGCGGTCGGGGATCTCATACGCCGGGTCGATCTCGAAATCATCCGGGTCGCGCTCGCGTAGCGAGGTGACAATGGTCAACCGGTGCAGATCGAGCACGATCTCCGTGACCTCGAAGAGCTTGGCGTCGTAGTCGTTCCAGGCGCTGGTGACGACCACAGTATTGAGGGGGCGCAGACCGGCATAGTCGGGCGGCAGTGGCCAGGCGTGACGCCGCCAGCGGCGATGGTCGCGCAGCGTGTCCTCGGCCAGTTGCCCGGCCTGTCCCGGGTTAAACACGGCCGGAAGGTCCAGCTCGAAATTCCGCACGATACCGTCCTCTGCCTCCCAGTCGGGATTGCGGATCTGATCGAGGGGCACGCCGTTCCAGAGCGCGCCGGGCGAGACATATTTGGCGGTGACCCGGTTGAAGATCTCAAGCAGTTCGGGAAACGGGTCTTTGGTGGCGGCGTCCGTCACCAGAAGATCGTCGTCCGTGATCGCGGCCACGGCGATGTCGGGTGCGCCGACCTGAATATACCAGAAGCCCCCGAACTCCGCGATCTGGCCGTTGCAGGCGGCGAGCAATTCGTTGATCACATCTCCGGACGTGTCCTCGGCGAATTTGATCTCATAGCCGGACTGGTACTGAGGCCGCCCGTCCACGTCCACGTCGCAGGCGTTCATGCCCGGCACCCAGTTCCAAAGCGGCAGATCCTCTGCGTCGGCCTCGCCGCCCCAGATCGAGCCGTCATGGAGCGACAGGCCGCGCAGGATGTTGTAGGTCTTCACGATAGGATTGCGTGTCGGCCCCCATGTCGTTGGATCGTCCCAGCGGTGCAGGCCTGTGCCGCCGACCGTGCTATCGAGGCGGGGATCGTAGAACGGGATGCCGTTCTCCTCATAGCGCTGCTCCGGCGCTCCATTGGGCCAGACCTTGGAGCTCACTTCCATCGTCAGGATCGCGTAGGGGATGCCGTGCCCGATATGTGCCTCTGTCCAGGGCGTCTCGGGGTCCTCGGCATATTTGGCGACGAGTGTCGGATCTGCGCCGGTCTGGGTGCCGTCGTAGACCTTGATCCATGCATAATCGACGCCAAGGTCGCGCTTGGCGAGGACTGGAAAGCCGTAGTCGGGATGTTCCTCTGTCCCCAACTCGGAATAGACGCCGTCCACCATCAAGCGGCTGAAGGTGGCCCCGGGCAGGCCGCCCAGCTCGATGACGGTCTGGTAGTATTTGTTATTGGGGCCGTGGCTGTTGTGATAGATCAGATGCCCTTTGGTGGCGTAGAGGCCGACGATTGTGGTCTCGCTCTCCAGCTCGCCGCGCGTGGTCGCGGTCACCTGCAGCCCGAAGGCGGTGTTGCGCCCGCGCCGGGCTCGGCGCTGTTGCAACAGGCTTAGCCCGACCGATGCGAATAGCCGCAGGGCAAAGAGCGCGACGGCTTTGACCGTGATCCCGGCAAAGATGGCGGCGGCGGCGGCGGCCAGCGGCCCGGCCGAAGCGGGTGCCGTCGAGGCGAGCACGAGTGCCGCTATCCAAGCAAACAGTCTCATGGCCGATAAATCCGGATGGCGCGATTTAGTGGGGCAGCGCCAAGGCCGCGACCGGGACGCAGTGCGTGAATATGACCGCCACCGATGATGCCCATGACCTCCTCGCCTGCCTCGATCAGCACGGCCACGTCGCCGGTCTGCGCCTGCATCCAGCCTGCGCCCGGCAACAGGATCGGTGCCAGAACCTCGGCGGGCGACGCGAACCCGTCGGCGGCTAGAAGCGTGCGACCCTCCTCAATGCTGCGATAGCGCCCGCGCCACCGTGCGGCCGGATCCTGCCCGGTCAGCACGGCGATCCAGTCGGCCGCGAACATTGCGCAGTCGGACAGGCTCGGCCGGAATGCTACCGCGCGCCGGGCGTCGAGGAATTGCCGCAGAAGATGCACGCGTCCCGTCATCGCCGGTTGTCTCCGTCCACGTTCAAGGGCGGTGGCGCTGGCGGGATCTCGGTCACGACCGTTTCCTGACCCCATGGGATCGGGCGGTCGGCGATGCTGGCGGCATATTCGCGGAACCTGTCGGCCGGGTCGCGCAACCGTTGTGCCGCGTCAGATTTGAAGAGAGGCTGGCGAAACGTAAGCCGCCGCGCGGCCGAGGAAATCACCAGCTCCGTGCGCGACTGATCGCCGAGCTTGCCCAGCGTCTCCGGTGCCGTCTCTAACCATCCCTTGATGACGCGCTGTGGCGTGCCCAACGGCGCGCCGGTGTAGATATCCATCGGCTGTGACCAGACCCGCACCCGCGCCTGTGAGGCCTGATAGACCTGCAAGGCGAGCTTTGCGGCATCCGTCATTGGCGGCAGGATGACCCGGTTGCGGCGTACCTCAAGGCCAATCCCGGCGCGGATCGGCGGCACCTCGATCACATTGCCCGCGCCCAGAAAGAGATGGGTTTCGCCGTCGACGCTAAAGGTCTGGTGATCGTCCCCTGTCCAGAGCCCCATCTGGACGATCTCGCCCGTGACCCGGTCGCGTGGCTCGATCAACACGAGGATATGCGCATCCGTGCCGCTGCGCTCGGCCAACTGATCTGTCTGCGCGAGATCAAAGCTCATACGCCGCCCCCCAGCGTCTGTTGCCAGGTGAAGCTGCCGCCCTCGGTGCGGCGCGAGCGCCCCGGTCCCGGTTTGAAGCTGAGTAGTTTTGCCCGCGCCTGCGGGCGATCAACGACCACTGAGGCCCCGACCACGACGCCGGGTCGCAGGAAGGGGGACACCTCGAACCGGGCAGTCGCCCCGGTGCTATCCGCCGTGACGGTCGCATTGAGAATGCGGTGGACGTTATATCGGACGGGGCTCGTCAGATACTGAAACCCGATTTTCTGCCCGCGCCGCAGGGTGAAGTTCGGCGGCAGGCCTTGCAGGCTCAGTTCGCGGTTGCCGGGCACGAGGCTCTTGATCGTGACCGGTTGCGCGGCCCAGTTGATGCCTGCCGGATAGGCGGGGTCTTGGGGCGCGAATTGACGGCGGTCATAGATCATAAAGGACGCCCCCGGCTCGAGCAGGTGCTCGATCAGCGCGTCTTGCGCCGCGATCACGTCGGGCTCCGACTTGCCCAGAACGACCTCGCCCTGCCAGAGCCGTGCCCCTCGCCGATGGGTGATGACCTCGCCCCCGGCCGTGACAGAGCTTGTGCTGTCGCCCGGCAGATAAAAGGTGGCCTCTTCGATCCCCAAGAGGTCGAAAAATCCAGACGTCGGAATGGGCCAAACCTGGACCGCCATTATCCCCTCCCCAGCGGGTCGCGCCGGATCGTCTCGACCCGGAGCGGCAGCTGCTCGTTTGAAAAGTTGTCGACTACGTCCACGGCCACGTCCCGCGCGCGGTCCTCGACGACGACACGGAACAGGTCCGACGGCTCGATCCGCAGGCGTGTCATGCCCTCCGCCGAAGCGCCCGCGCCGCCACCTCTTGCCGGCGCTGCGCCCGCAGCCTGCACAGGCAGGGGCAGGCCGCCCCCGGCAAAGCCCGGAATGATCGCGCCTGCGTTCATGGCCTCGAGCACCGCGCGGTTGCGCGCTGTGGCCTCGGCCGTCATGATGAATTCCCCGGCACTCACCATCGCGCGAATACGGTCGCCCCGGCCCGTGCCTGCGCCCAAGAGGAGGCCGGGACGGGTGACAAGAGGATCGCCGCCGCTGGCAAAGCCGGGCAGGCCGCCATTGGCGAAGGAGAGCAGCGAGCCTCCCGAGAAAAGGTCAAAGAGATCGCCAAGCCCGCCGCCGCCGAAGATCCCGCTCAGGAGACCGCCGCCGCCGCTGCCCCCAAAGAGACCGGACAGCGGGCCAGAGCCGAGGATGAGCGCTTCCTTGGCCGCGCGGATGATCATGTCGCCGATCCCCTCCCAGACGTCCCGGAGGCTTTCGGCCTCGAGCAGCACGTCGTCGACGGCGTTGCCGAATTCCTCCTTGCGCTCCATGGCGACGCGCTCGTTTTCATGGGCCTCGACGAGAGCCTCGATCTCCGCACGTTGCTTTGGCGTCGCGGCGGTCAGGCGTTCACGCAAGCGGATCATCTCGCGCTGCACCGGATCGCTTTCGCGCAGGGCCTCTATCTCGCGCTGTTTGGATGCGATCAGCCGGTCAAGGGCCTGCTGTTCGCGCAGGGTCTCGTTGGTCGATGTGCCCCGCGCGCCGCTGCCGGACCGCGTGGGTCGGGCCTGCTCGTTGAGGCGCGCAATTTCGCGGGCCTGCTCGATGGCGGCTTGCCGTTGGCTGTTGAGAAAGGCTTCCTCCCCGGCGTTCGCAAAGCCGTCGCGGCGAAGTGGTTGTGTGTCTCTGTCAAAACGTGCACCGGCCAAGGCCCCCGCACGTCCAACAGGGTCGTCGCGGAACTCGGCACGGATACGCGCGGTCTCAAGCTGGGCCTGCCCTTGAGATTGCAGGTCGAACATTGCGTCGACAGCGCCGCGCACCTCGGCCGAGAGGCGGGCTGCCTCATTTGCGGCGGCGTTCAACGCGCCGGAAACATCTACCGTCGACAGATCAAATGCAGCTTCAGCCGCCTCGCGCAGTGCCTCCTTGGTTGCCTCGCTTGCGTCCGAAGCCGCGATCTCCTCCAGCTTGGCGTTGAGGGCGAACTGCGCGCGTAGGCGCGAGACTTCGACGCTGTCCGCGCCGGTCCGGGCGATAGCCTCCGCGACCGCATTCTGCTCGGTCAGCGTCAAAAGCATGGCCTGCGCCGCCGCCTCGGCCTTCAGCTGCTCGCCGGTGCTTTTGGTCACCAGGTCGAGGAAGGTCAGCATTTCCTCGGACTGGCGGTTGTCCTCAGGGTTTTGCGATTGAAGCTCGGCGACTTCGGCCAAGCGGATACGCATCTGGTCAAGTGTCAGAAGTCGGGCTTCTTCTGCCTCGGATATTGTCCCCACCGCTTCGGCGGCGGCGGTGTAGCTTAGAATGAGCGCCTCAATGGCGCCTTGCTGCTGTTCAATTGTCCCGCCAGCGGCGTCCTGCAGCGCGATCAGGTCCTCTGCGACGGCTTCCGCAAGCCTGCGTTGTTCGTCAAATACGCTTCGGTCTCGGATAATGCCGCCGAAGTCGAATTCGTCTTCGATGGCACGGCGGTTAAATCCGACGCCACGCGAGGGGTTTATGCCCGTCTCGCCGACAAACGAGCCGATATTTGACGCCGCCTCGCGCTGTGCCGCGCGCTTTTCTGCCTCGACGATGCGGTCGAGAATGTCCTGCGCGCGGTCAACGAAGCCTTCACCAAACCGGTCGGCCAGCTCCAGCCGGGTGGCAGAGGCCTCGGCGATCTTGTCCTTCAGGCTGTCGATGCGGGTCTCGAGCGCTTCAACGCTGTCCGCGAAGCTCTCGGCCTCTTCTGACGATGACATGAACCAGTTGACCACGGTAGCCGTCGCCGCGAGCGCGCCGATGGTGATCAGATTAATGGGGCTCAGCATCGCAAGAACCGCGCCGCCCAAAGCCCGGAACGCGCCTGCAGCCCCGAGCGGGCCTATGACTTGAGTGATCTGCGTGCCCTGCTGGATAGCCAGTGTCAGCGGGTTCTGCCCCGCTGCCAGCATGACGAAGACGTCATTGCCCTGCGCCACCAGGTTGCCCATCGAGCCTGCGGCAAGGCGATTGGCCGAGGCCATTTTCTGAGTTGCAGCAGTGTTGACATTCGCAGCGGAACTGGCAGCGGTCAGGCCCGTTGCCGAGGTCCGCGCGGCGGTCTCGAGTTGTTTCACACCGCGCGCTGCATTGGCCCCTTGGGTGCCCACGCCGCGAATGTCTTGGGCGGCCCCTTTGGCGGCGGTGCCGGTTGCCTGCAGCTCCGCCTTCGCCTGGTCGGCGTCCATGAGGATTTCGGCCCGTGCGACCAATGTCATGTCAGCTCTCCCGCATCGCGGCCACGGCCGCGCTTTCGATCACCTGTACCTCGGCCCAAAGTTGGGGCGTGATCCGTATCCCGCTCATGCGCAGGCCCGCCCGTGCAGCGGTGTAGTCGAGGCCCACGACCCGGAAACCGGCCAGCCCGGCCGAGACAGTGCGCCATTGATTGCAGACCGCGAGGAAGGCCCGAACGACCGGGACGTTTTGCGGCCAGATGCCAGTGCCAGTGCCAGAGCCGGACGGATCGCGAGTGAGCTGGCCCGGGTCGATCCCCCAGAACGCCGCCTCGTCATCATGGTCGCTGCCCTGGTCATCAGCGATCAGGTCGCCGCGCGCCCATGCCCGCCCGGCCCATTTCAGTTTTTTACCCGCTTCCCCATGAGCGCCGCGTGATAGGCATTGACCAGGGCGACGCGGACATAGGCCAGACCGATCAGCCGGTCGCGCAGGCTGTGGCTGTAGGGCAGCGTCTTGCCCTTCTCGTCTTCGACGTCGTCAAAGCCCACCACGGCCGCCGCTAGAAATTCCCGCTCACCGCGTGTGGTGCGCATGTCGAAAGCCTCGATTTCATCGTCGGGCAGCACGCGGAACGTGACTTGCAGGTCCTGCAAGTCATGGCCCCCGTCGGTGGGCACCTTGATCTCGACGCGGTGGGTAAAGGCCGGGGTCGGGTCGATCTTGAACATGGGGTAAACTCTCTTTCAAAGTGGCGTTGAAGGGCGCGTTAAAGCCCCTCAGGTGAGCGTCATCGTCCACTGGTCGGCAGCGGTAGCGGTGGTGGGCAGCGGCACAAGGCGCAGCGGCCACTCCTTGCGACCCTGACCGTCCTCAAGCCCTTCAGGACGCTGCATCTGCGCATTCGGGGCGGCGATATTGACGATGTTGCCTGCCGTCTTGCCGTGCTCGATCTCGAGCGCGACCTTGGCTTTGGTGGCGGCCATGGTGAACGGGTTGAACGTGGCCAGCGCCACGGCACGCACCCGCGCCTCGACGGTGTTCTCATGCCCGTCGAGTAGCACTTCCTCCTCACCGATCAGGAATTGCGCCTCGACGCGATTGGCGAGGGTGAGCTTGAAGCTCCGCATCACAAGCGACGTCTCATCAATCGTGAAGGTGGGCGTGTTGGCATCCGAGGCCGCGAGCGGATCGGGAATGCCGGTGAAATCTGGGGTCGGGATCGCCACGTCGGCCGGGGCCACGTAGAGGGCGGTGAACTCGAACTCGATATAGGGAATGCCCGAGGCCGAGACGTCAAAGGCGGCGGTCCCGCGCACCCCCACCATGGCGTAGAGCGTGCCGCCGATATTGAGGTGCAGCGTGACGCTCTCAAGGTTCGAGTAAACCCGATTGTAGACCACAGACGTCGCCGCCGTCACGGTCTCGGCACAGCCACAGGCCCGCAGGAGGCGGCCCCAGCGGGGCGCGGTTCCGGCGGTGCCGGAGCCTGCCAGTTCGACCTTGAACGAGATGGTGCGGTGCAGATCGACCGGGATCGTGCCGGTGGGCCCGCCGTGCGGCGTGTCGAGATTGCGGTCGAGATCCTGACCCTGCATCGGCGACAGGCGCACATCGGTCGCGAGGATTGCGTCGCCGCCAGTAGGGGTGGCGTCCGTTCCATAGGTGGTTTCCAGCTTCGCGAGCAGGACTTTGCGTCTCCAGAGCAGGCTCATTTGTCGGCATCCTTCTTGTCAGATTTGGGCGCGGACGTGGGCTTGGGGCTGGCCCCGGCAGGTTTCAGCGCGCCCTTGTCGTCGCGGGTGTAGGATCCGCCGGAGGTGGGAAGTTTGGTCATGAGATGATCCTCAGTTGATCGTCGATGGAGAAATCGAGTTGATAGGCGAGGCGACCGGCCCCGCTCTCGATGAGCTGGCCACGCTCAAAACGGTGCACGCCGACCTCGTCACCCGGTGCCCAGCCCGCCAAGGCGCGGATCACGCGCATCAGGAACTGGTCGATCTTGTCGAGGGCGGTGGCCCCCGTGCGGTCAAAGGATTGCACGAAGATCACCACGCTCGTGCGATAGGTCAGCATCTGGCTGTAGACGCCCGCCGCGGCATCGGCGCGCCCGCCCTGCATGCCGGAGGGAAAGACGTAGGCCGCGACCGATTGCGCGGGCAGCTTCTTGGAGCGGATCAGATCGACAAAGGCGCGCCCGCCGTCGACACGACCGGCAAGCTCGGGCACCTCAGCCTCGATCCGGGTGATGACGTCGCCGATCATTTCAAAACCCTTTCAGGCTGTCGCGGCTGAAGGTGCCCTCCGGCGCGCTGATCTGCGGAAGCTGGGGGTTGCCCCGCACAGTGTCCCCGGGCGTCTCGTCGCCGAGCGAGGCCTCGCCCTTGCGCACCTGCCGCAGAAAACTGACGGCGTCCTCATAGCCTTCCTTGGCCCCGTCAAAGGCAGCGGCCCGCGCGCCGAGAAGCCGATACCAGGCAATCGCGGCGGCGTGCATGGTGAGCGCACGCGGTGGGTTGGACGTATCATAAAGCCCCGCGACATAGCTCTCGGCGACGGAGACGGCATCGTCGACGGCCACCTGCAGCGCCGCCGTGTCGATCACCCCGGGCATTGTGTCACGCGCAGTGACTTGGGCGAGAAACCCCTCGCCGTAGCGGTCGATCATGTCGCTGGGCAAAAGATAGGGCATGTCCGCCTCCGGGTCCGTTGTTTGGGTGCCGGTCTCTCCCGGCTGTCACGCCTGATCCTAGGCGGCGTCCCCTCGGGGGTATTCTCAGGTGGCCGCGTTGGCGGCGGCCTGCATCTCAGCCCAGACGGTATCCCGCGCGGCTGCGGTGATCCGGTCGGCGATGCTGGGGGCTGCGTCCTGCAACGCCTTGACCTTAGGCTTGCCGCTCTTGTCGAAGGCGTCGCCGGGCAGGTCGTTGATGGCATTGGTCAAGGCCGCGCGCAGTGCGTCGTCCATCTCGAGTGGGGTCACGGTTCCCGCCTCGTCTCCGGCCTTTTCGATTGCGCCCAGGGCGAGGAGGCGCGCAACCTGCGCCTCGGTGCCGATATCCTTGGCGTTTACCTGGTCGCCGATCTCCAGCCGTTTGGCCGCGATCACAGTGCGTTTGATGCGATAGCTCATGCTGCGTCCTCGATCAGATAGCCGGTGGCGGGGGCCGCGATGACTTCGCGGAGCTGCTCGCCCACGCGCAGCGTGGTGGCCCCTTTTAGACCGACCTTGGGGTCGAAGAAGCGCCCCGAGACGCGGCCATCGAACTGTGCGGTCCAGCCCCATGCGGGGGCGGTGCCGTCGGGGCCTGCCTGCATGTTGCGGTGGATCAGGGCGATATTGCCGCCCCAGACCTTCTCAAAAGCGGCCGTTTGCCCTTTGCGGGCTGAGTTGATGTAGCTGTCGCCCACGAGGATTTCCGACAGCTCGAACAGCTCTGCCACCGCCTCGCGGCTGGCGCGGCCCTTGTCGCCCGACGTGCGGTTGATGGCCTTCAGGATATCGGGATGGGTTGAGAGCGCCGTCCAGGCCTTGCGGCCCATTGCGGCCACGTTCGGGCGCATGATGAAGGTGGCGTCGAGGGCAGCAGAGATCACGCCGATAGGGTCGGAGGCGGGATCGCTGAACTGGCCCGCGCCCGACAGCACCACTTTCTTGTCGGCGTCATAGTTTGCGGCGTCCTGCACCATGGCCGCGACGCGCTTTTCGCGGTCGAGCTGGATCAGATGCGTGACGCCTTCGACCGCGCGGGCCTCGGGATCGAAGGCCGAGTTGCCAGCGGCGCGCAGGCTGCGGGCAGTATCGATGTCGCGCTGCGGCACCACGTCGTCGAGACCGTAGTCCTTGACCGAGGAGGTGCGCTCTTCGCCGGTGAACTCGACCTGTTGGACCAGACCTTTGCGGCCCACTTCCGTGTCAGGCACCGTGAACATCTGTTCAGGCGGGAAATAGGTCCATTTGAAATCCGTGCCCATGACCGGAACGCGGGGCATCACCTGGTCAGCAATGAACGAGATATCGGGGTTGCGGTAGTTGACGGCGATGGCGGTCAGGACCGGATCGACGACGAAGGGGGTGGGTGTGCTCATTGATCAGCGCTCCTTGAGGATCAGGTGACGGAGTGGCGGGCAATCGCCACATCGATGATGTCGCCAGCGACACCGGCCTGCAGCGCGTAGCCGACGGCGACGTTTCCGGCCCCGGCGGCGGCTGCGACGCCCAAACCTGCGGCATTTGACGTGACAGGGGCACCTGCAGCGACCGTGCCTGCAAGCTCAAGCTCGGCGGAGCCGGACATGATCACGTCCTGAAGATCGCCAAGTTTCGCGTCGAGCTGGTCCGAGATGCCAATCGCGAGATTGGTCGCGGAGGCGGCCACAAGGACGCCGCCAGCCGCGCCGAATTTGACGATCCGGCGACCGGGCACTGCCGCCTCGGCGGCGTAGGATTTGATGAACAGTCCGGGATTAGCCATTGTCGCTCTCCATGGTTGCCTCGATGTGGCGTGCGGCCTCGGCGAAGCTCAGCGTGCGGCCCTCCGCCTCGGCGTCCTTGATCAGACGCTTGGCGGCGGCGGTGATATCGTCCGACCCCTTGACCTGCGGCGTGGCATCACCGCTCGCCCGCTCGCCGAATTCGATCAGCGGCTTGGTCTGTTTGGAGAGCAGGTCGCGGAACCAGTCGCGCGGGCTGGCGCTCTTGCCTTCGGCAAAGGCCACCTCGTCTTGCGCATCGAGGCTTTCCATAAACGCGGCCATTTCGTCCTTGAGGCCCGGCGCGATGCGCCCGTCCTTGGCAAGGGCGTCGAGGAGGGCGGCATCTTCGGCGCGGCGGGTCGTGCTCTGCGCCTCGGCGAAAGCCGCCTCTTTCGCGGCGATCTCGGCCTCGCGCGCGTCGAGCGCGGCTTGGCGGTCTTCGGGGGTTGGCGTGTCCTTGCCGGACATATCGGTCTCTCCTTCTTGGGTTTCTGCAAAGGGGGCTTGTCCGTCCTCGGGCACGTCGATGGCGTGGCGGAGCGCGTCTTGGCCTGCGGGCGTGCGTGCCCAGGACAGGACGGCGGAAACCGCGCCTTTCAGGGCGTCCGCGAAACTGGCGGCAGGCGCGTCGGCCTCCGCCTCTGAGAAGGCGATCTCTAGGGTCACGGCCTCGGCGTCCTCGGCGAACTCGGCGGCCTTCAGCCCTTTCACGGCGGGGGGCTGGGCACCCAGAAAGCCCACATGCTTAAGGTAGTAGGTGCCGGGGCTCGGGTTTGCTGCGGCTTTGGGGGGATAGAAGCAGGCGCTAATGCGCTTGAAGCGGCCCGCGCGCACCATCTCGGCGAAGGCGGGTTCGACCTGGTCAGGCTCGGCAAAGAGCTCCGAGCCGTCGGCGCGCAGGCTCTTGACCCAGCCATAGGCCGGGGCATCGGTGCGGGGATGGCCCACGACGATGGGGGCCTCATGGAGGGCGGGATCATAGGCGGCGGCGATGCCCTCAACCTCGGCCTCGGAAAAGTCGAGGCTCTGCCCGGATTGGGCGGTGTGGCGGCCAGCGCGGAAGATGTGAAGCGGTTTTGTCATGACCCGACATTAAGCCGGGGCGACGGGCCAGATCAGATGAAGGACTTCAGGGGAAAGCGGTCCTGGTGCAGAGGCCGCCTTGGATCAGAGTAGCGCCCGAGGGGTGGGCGCGGCAAGCCCGGAATGCACAAGGCCACTGAACGCCCCACTGAGTGCGCTCATACCTCTGGCGGGGGTTGGGTCGCAAAATCCCCGAGGGGGGTATTAAAGGGGTATTTAATGAGGCGCTCAGAGGCCATTGCGGGACAAAGGCCGGGTTGCAGGCCCCGCTCTCAGAGAAATTTGGCCCTGTTAGCCCTGAAGCGGGGTGCAAATCACTGTCCGGCGGCACTGTCCAAATACTCTTCGATGGTGGCGACGATGGAGTCGGCGTCCTCATCGCCGACCCCGAGATAGGGACGTGCGGGAATGTCTCCCCACGGGATCGATATCATGAATTCGCGCCCATTCTTGTCCCGCCCGGCGCGCGCGCCGAACGCCCCGGCCTCGGCTCCGAACTGCATCACGGCGGCCTGAATGACGTTCGAACCCCATGCGACCCGGTCCGCCGATGGCTCGGCATTGATTGTGGTCGACAGGATGCGCGAGGGGCCGATCAGGGGCCGGGTGGGCTGGCCGTCGCCCCGCCGCCGGTACGCCTCGAGCGTGGCCGGGCTCTTGGGTGCCCAAGGATTGCCATCCGGATCGGTGCCGTCTTTGAAGTTCTCCCGCGTGCTATTGACCATCAGTTCGCCGATATCCTGCATCAAAGGGGTCATGTCGGTGAGGGCAGCGGACACGCGGGCGAGCGCTTGGGTGATTTCCTCTTCATTGATTTCGACGGTGATCATGGCTATTCTCCTTTCTGTCGGCTGTGCATCCACCCACCGCATTCAGGTTGCGGGAACGCGTCTGGGCGTACGGGAGGGGTCAGCCGATATTTTCCACCCAATAGGTCAAGAGTACGAGCCGCTGGCGTCGCGGTCGCGCGACGAAATGCGCGACATAGCGCCGTGCGCCGATAGTCTTAGTCAGACGCAAGACCCGAGACTGCACGCTACGGGCATCCGTCCATTCAAAGCTGTCTGGGCGCTGGAATATCTCGGGCAACCGTCCCAAGTCTTCCGGGGTGACCGCTATCTGCCCACGGGAGGCCTCGCGCTCTGGGTTCCCGTGGCGTGCAAAAATATGACGGATGGAATCCGCGTCAACGGCCACGTCGTAGCGGTCTAGATCGCGCCGCGCACCCTCGCGGTTGAGCCGGGCCTGAGTGGTAGTCATCAACCCGAGGGACTGGATCGGCTCCCGCTCGGAAATGGTCTTCCGTGCGGCTTGGGTGTTCGCGGTCTCGACGCGCGCTGCGTAGCGCCGGATATTGTCAGCCAATGACGGCAGGCCTCGGTATCCTTCGACCAGAAGATCGCGGGTCCGGTCCGGGAGGCTGGCCATGTAGGCCACCGCGAGGTTATACCGCCAATCGACGACCTTGGCCGCCATCGTGCGAATTTCGTCCACGGTGCTGGCCCCGGGCGTGTAATCCCAGCCCTTGTCGATCCCTTTCGGCGCGCCGGTGCGCGGATCCCGGGATTGCCAGTCGTCGGGCAGGCGCTTGTCCGGGTCGCCGCCGCGACGACGTGCGCCGTCCTCAGAGCGCGCGCCGATCACGTAGCAGCTGCAGCCCCAGCCGTTGGGCGGGCCATGCGTGATCCAGAACGGGTGATCAGGTGGCAAGACCAGCCCGTCCCAGCCAAGATGGATCAGGCGCGGCTCAGTTGAGCCGCCGTGCTGGTAGACCCAGAACGCAAAATTGCCCTCGATGAGCTGCGCCATCCGCCCGGCCGCGTAGCTGGTCGCGATGTTGGTGCGGTAGATCACCCGCGTGCGCCATGCCTCGCCGCGCGTGCTGCCTTCGCCGGTCCAGCCGTGCCAGCCGCGTCGGGTGACGGTGGCGCGAAAATCGCGGCGGAACTCTTCCAGAGACGTGCCCTGCGAGATGGCCTTATCAACAGAGGCCGCCAGATCCGCCAAGAGGTCGGCCTTCTGTGCCCCTGCCACCATGAAAGCCCGGTCGTGCTGGGCGAGGGTGATGTCATCCCACCGCGCCGTCGGCACGAGATCGCCCAGGCGCAGGCGAAAGGCGGCGATCTGCTCGCGGAAGGGACGGCGAAACGTCGCGCCGAGATCAGCCACTATCTTCCTCCAACGCGGCGCGGCCTCCGGCATGCGCCGCCGTGAGGGCCGACGCGATCACGTCGCGGAGTGCTGCATCGTCCAGGTCCGGAAACCCGGCCAGCAGCCGCTCGCGGAACTCCGCAAGGCTGGTCGACGTCTCCAGCATCGCCTCGATTTGTTCGAGCATCGCCAGCATCGGCACCGACGCCTCGTTCGCCAACCGGTCTGCCAGATCGCCCACAGGGCCGTCGAGCGCGCCGTCATGTTCGGCGAAACCGGCCTCGGGCGTGTCCTCGTCTGGCGGTGTGTTCTCCGGGGGCGTGGCGCGCTCATAGCCGTCGCCGTAGATTTCCTTGACGCGGTCTTCGGTCATCTGCCAGCCGATCCGATGCAGCTTTTCATCGCGGTCGACGGCGGCGGTTGTATCCTCCGGGTCCTCCATCTTGCGCCACACCCTTGGCGGCGCGACACCGGGGAAGTTGAAACCGCAAAGCCGCGCCACCGGCCCTTCGTTGAAGGATTGGCACACGAGATCCGCGTCGGATTTCTTGACGGCGTCGCCCACGTCGTCATGCACCTCGGCTTGCGACCGACTGGAGCCATTGTCGGTGGTCATGGTCTGGGACAGCACGATCTTCGAGATGGCGGCATCCATCGTGTCGTGCAGTTTCTGGTAATCCAGCGAACTTGCCCCCGAGGGCGCTGACAAAAGCTCAATATCCATGCCCTCGGGAATGATGATCCCGGCCTCTGAGCGTATGGCCATGACGGCCTCTAGCAGTTTCTTTTGCTCGGCCTCAGTGGCTTGCGACGGGTATTTGCCGCGTGCGGTCGGCATGCCGAATTTGTCGAGGGCGATCAGCCAGAGCTTCAGCCCGTTGCGTTTGAACCAGACCGGCCAGTAGAGCCAATGCGCGAGGCCTAAGCCGTAAGGTTCGTCGTCGTGATCCGCGCCGGTCGAGAAGACCCAGAACTTCTCGGGTGGCATTTCCTCGCCTGTGAGCATGTTGGACATGGTCAGCAGGCGCAGGCCGCACTCCTCATCAAAGCGAAACCGCACCCGGTCGCGCACGCGGATTTCCTCCCAGCCCCAAAGCTGCCCGTCGCGGCGAAACATCTGTTCGGCGACGGAATAGCCATAGAAGAGGCCCCAGAGCATCTTCTCGGTCAGGCGGTCGAATTTCATGGCCGAAAGCTCGTCGCGCAGCCAGTCGGCCGCGCGTTTGCCCGCCGCCGTTTCCTCGCCCGGCACCACTTCCCATTCCCGGCTGGTCACGGCCGAGATGCGCTGCGTCATCACTGATTTGACCTGCGGGTCGGTCAGGATCGGCTTGTAGATGTCGAAACTGCCGCCGCCGCGCGTGCGCAGGATCGGGTCCGTCGGCTCCAGCAGCGGGCCGATCCATGGTCGGGTGATGTCGCGCCCGTGCTGGATGCCCGACAGCTCCATCGGGTTGCGCAGCCGAACCGAGCGCAGCCGCATTGTGCCGGTTTTTCTAGCCATCCGAGAACCCTCCAAAATCCAAGCCCCCGCCGCCTCTGGCAAAGCCCATGCGCCGTCCGCCCATCGGGCTGATAAAGTCTTCGGCCGTCAGGGCGGTGCGCCGTCCGGTCGATTGAAACTCCATCGGCACCACGTCCTGATTGCTCGCATACCAGGCGAGCGCGCCTGCGATGGCGCTGTCGCCGTGCCGGTCGAGCCCGTCCGATCCTTTGAAGCGGAAATTCTCAGGCACGCGGATGATGCCGTTGGTGTATTGCAGCGCCTGATGGTCGCGCAGCACGTCCTCATGCGCGGGCAGAACGATGGTGCGATCCGAGAAGGCCTCGATATAAGGCGGCATCTCGAGCTCGTACCATTGCCGCGTGAAGGCCACCTCGACGATCCGCGCGCCGTAGCGTTGGGCCGCGACCTCGGCGAGATAGGCCCCGTTGCCGGTGCGGTCCATCGCGCCTTTTTGGAAATTGGGCAGCCGGTCGAGCAACCAGAAGAGCACGTCGCGCTGCTGATCGAAGGGGATGTTGCGCAGCTCGACGATGAGCTTGGTGCGCCGGGTGAGATCGACGCCCTGCTCGAGAATGATGATGTCGGTCGCGTCACCCGAGCGCGCAAAGTCCTCGCCCATGAAATGCGGCCGGGTTCGATCGAGGGTTTCAAGCACGGGTTCAAGGTGGGTTTTGCACCAGGTAACGGCGGCGGCCTTGCGCACCGCCTCGTCGGCATTCTTGAAACTGTCGGGCTGCGTCCAGCGATGGAACGGGATGCCCTGCGCCATGCAGGCCTCGATCTGGACGCGCGTCAGTGCCGCGCCCTGCATCTCGGCGGGTTCGGCATCGAGTTCCTGACGCATGGCGGCTTCGCGCGCCCCGTAGGAGCGCCGGATCGTGCCCTCCCACTCCGCCTCGGCCTCCGCGCCCCACGCCTTGCCCTGCATCATGCAGACGCGTTTATAGAGCCCGTTGGCGACCGCATCGCCGAAGGTGTAGCGGTGGACCTTAAAGCCGTTCTTGCCCGAGCGCGCCTCGCGGATCAATTCGTTGAAGGCGTTGAGATAGCCGTTGTGGGTCGAGATGATCCGGACCTTGCCGCCCCAGATCAGCATGGCGTTCACCGCATCGATCACCTCGCGCACGTCCTTGTGGAAGGCCGCCTCGTCGATCACCACGGTACCCTGAAGGCCTCGGATATTGGCCGGGTTGGAACTCAGCGCCTCTACGCGGAACCCGGAGGCAAAGCGCACCCGGTAGGCGTTGATGAACTTAGTGGTGCCATCGGGCTGTTGATCCTCAAAAAGAAACTCCTCGATGGGGTGTGCTGCTCCGGCAATCACCCGCGCGAAATGCGCGACATAGCCGATGGCCTCGCGACCCTTGTCCTTGGTGTCGCCGATGTAAAAACAGTTCTGCCCGCCCGCACCACGCGCGGCGGCGGCAATGAGCGCGCAGCCCAGCATCTCGGCAAAGGTGATGCCGGTGCGTCGGCCCTTTTCGCAGACCTTGAGGTCGCTCTCATCCGCAAGCCAGCTGCGTTGATGGGCCATCAGAATGCCGTCGGCCAGCGGATCGAGGCTCTCGGGGATCTCCGAGCCGCGCGGCAGTTCTTCGGGCAGGGCGTCGGGGTCGCGGGTGAGGACCGGCTCTGTCACGCGCGCACCCCCAGAAACTCGCGACGCAGCTTGCCGATGACGTCGCTCGATAGTCCCAGCTCATCGCGGGCACTGTCCAATGCTTCGACGGCATTGGCGCGTTCCTCGGCCGCGATGCGGGCGCGTTCCTTGACCATCAGCTGCTCGCGGATGCCAGCGCTCGACATGATGTCCTTCATCATCTTGCCCAGAAAGTGCAGCTCGCGTGGGTCGATATCCTCGCCCTCCTTGCTCATCTGCGATTTCAGGACCTTGAAGGCCACGCTGGTCATCATCTGGAAGAGGACGCGGTGACGGTCGGCTTCCTCGGAGAGGTCATTGTCGGCCAGCCATTGTTGCGCCCAGGCTCCGGCCTCGTCCTGCAGCTTGACGAATTGCTCGTATTCCTGCCCATAGGCATGCAGCGCGCTCTTGCCGATGCGCAGCTCGAGCCCGTCTTCGGCGAGGCGAAAGTTCAACTCCTCGGCAAGTTCCTCATAGCCGTGAAACCCTTTCGCCTTCCACCAGTCGTGCAGCCACTGGCGAAGCTCGGCGGGGAGCAGCTCGACCTTGCGGGGTGGGGGCATGTCAGAGCCTCCGTGCGCTTGGGCGCTGGATCTCCGGATGCACCGCCTCGCCGCGCGCGACCTCGATGCCGCGCCGTGTGGCCTCGGCAATGACAAAGTCGCCATGATCGGCGACGGTGACCATGCCCACCTCCTGCAGCCATGCCAGTTCGGTGGTCACCTGGTCAAAGGTTGAACCCACGCCCACGCCATTGAGGACGTCGCGCAGGATCGAGGCATTGGCGGTGTAGCCCGAGACCTGTTCGAGATGCCGCAGGATTGCGAGGCGGCGGTGTTTGCGCAAGGTTGCCTGATAATCGCTCACGTCTTGCCTCCGTTTAGCAGGTGTTGTTCGTGCCGTGACACGATGGCCTCTAGCCGCGCGGTGATCATGGCGTTGCCCTCCATGACAGCCGCCATCTTCTCCATTGATCCGGTCTGTCTGACGAGTTCGAGCTGCAGCGAGTGCATGTCATCCTTGCCCGGCATGTTCTGGACCGACTGCTCAAGCCGCGAGATCCGCGCCTCGTGCCGGTCCATACGCTCGTGTCCCGCCTCCAGCCTTTGATCGAGGTCTTTGCGACGGGTGGCGATGAAGGTGTAGATGGCCACAATCACTGGTAAGATGACACCCGAGGCCTTCCAGAAGAGATCCCAGTCCATCATGCCGCGCGCTTCCAGTCATCAATCGCCAGATTGTCGCTTGTAGCGACAGCAGCCAGCGCTACCTCGGCGTCCGGTCCCGTATCGGCCGCGCCCGGGCTATCCGCCCGCAGCGCCCGCAACTGGGCGATGTTGCTTGCCACTTTGGGGGCCTGTGCGATGATCCGGACGGCCTCTTTCTGCATCGAGACGCCCCGAAACTTGTGCAGCTCGCGCGCGCCGAAGTAGAACGCGACAATGGCACCCATCAGCGCCCAGAGCGGTTCCGGGACCAGGGCGAGGCCCTGCATGCGCTCGGCAAACCAGATCGGGTCCGACATGGCCGACCAGAAGAGAAAGATGCAGCCAAAAGCCATGGCCGGGCGCGGCAGGCGGTTGAGCCCGTCGATCAGCGCTGACCACCAGTTGTTGCCATGGCCGAACTCCGCAGCCATCTGCGAAAGGGCAGCTTGCTGAAAGGACGCCTCGCGCGCATCCGCCGCCTCGGCATTGGGTCGAAAGACCTCCGCCGTCTCGGCAATGACATTGCGCCCGCCACCAAAGAGCGCGCCCAGTAATCGGATCAGCCCCATGATACCACCCTTTGTTTGAAATCTGCGTCGGACATGCGGTAGCGCGCTGCCATGAATTCCTCGGCGCGCCTGATCCAGCCGCCTTTGCCGCCTGCGCGGGCGCGCGCGAACTTGCGGCTTGCGGGCCGCGCATCGGCGAGGCGGAAATAGTAGTTGCGCCGGGCAATCGCGTAGGCGTCGGCGATATGGGCGGGGGCCGCGTCATGGGCGGCCTGCACCGCGCGCAGGGTCGCCGGTCCGATTGCGCCGTCGGCAGTGGCGGGAAAGCCCATCTCTGTCACAAGGAGCTGCAGGATTTTCACGGAATTGGACCCGGCGTTGACCTGCATGTCGAACACGCTCGCCTGCAGCGCCTCGGGCAGTTCCGCGATGCGTGGCCGCACGAAATAATGCTCGATGAAAATATCGACGGCGCGGGCGCGGGTCATAAGGCGAACATCGGCCACGTCCACGTCGCCATCCCGGTCGAGATCAAGACCGAGGCTGCGCATGGTGTGGATCGTGACGCCAAAATTGGTGGCCCCACCGGGATCGGCCGGGTCATTCACAAAGCCGCCCTCGCGGGCAACAATCTCTTCGGCAATGGTTCGGACTGTTTGCATGGGTGCCCCCCTTTCCCGTCAGGATAAAGGGGGCCGCAAAGCTTATTCAGATGAAGCCTTTCGCATGACCTTGAGGAGGGGTGGTTCTTCCTCCTCTGCCAGCTCCGCCTTGACCTGCAAGACGCGGCGGGCGGTGACGCCGAAACGGTTGGCCAGTTCATTAACCGGCGTATCCGGGGCCTCGCGCAGGGCTTGTTTGAGCCCCTCCCGGGCCTGAGCGCGGCCCGAGGGCACGTCCAGATATTCGCCAGCGTAGCGGGCGGAAATCCATCTGGCAATATCCCGACCCGCCAGCGTCACTAGGAGGCTGTCGGCAAGGCGGGTGCCAGGCACATAAAGCCGCATACCGCCTACGCGCGACAGGAACCGCTCGACCGGGGTGTCGCCCAGATCGGCGCGCATCTCGTCAATCCAAGAGGGTTCACGCTCCATGGGGGGCCTTCCTGCGCCGCCGCCCCGGGGGCTGGGTGTGCCGCCGGGTGATGGTCACGACGCAGCCGCCCTCGATCCTGTAGACGAACCCGCCGCTGATCACGCCGCAGGCTCCGGCCTCGAGACCTTGATCCACCACGCGCCCGATCTCGCGGCGCACCGCGTCGATATCCATGCCCTTGACCCGCTCGAGATAGCGGATCACGGCATGGTCAGAGGCGGGGTGGCGGGGCTTTTTCACCGGCGGTGATCCTCCCAGTCAAAGTCGATCTGGGCGCGCTCACCCCAAGACTTGAGCGCTTGGATCACGTCGTCGATCAGCTTCCACTCGCGCAGCATGTCGACGTCGGCCGGGACCGATCCCCAGACGCCTCCGAACCGAGCGCGGATGAACTTGTTGAGCCCGGCGCGGGAGGGGTCGCGCAACGCGCCCGACTGGCCGAGCTTGCGCCAGAGTACATGGATCATGCGCAGATCGGCGCGCGGTGCGGGCTTGTGGCGCGGGTTGTGGGGCTTGTCCTCGAACCCGGCCTGCTTCAGCCGGTTAACGATCAACCGCAGCTCGCCGTCGTTCATGTCGCGCAAGCTGACCTTGCCGGTGACGCTGACCTGCAAATCGCGGCGCGCGTCCTCGTCGAGCCCCAACTGGCGGCAAGCCGCGAAGATCAGTTGTTGCAGCGCGCGGTTCATTCCCTCAGACCTTCGCCAGATCGATGGTGATCGGCTCCCATGACGCATCATGTGCCGCCCTGTGCCAGCAGCGCACGTAGGTCTTTGAGCCGACGGTGCGCATCGCGTCGCGGATTGCGTCCTGCCCACGTTTCCAGCGTGCATCGGTGCTGTCACGGCGCAGGAGCATGAAGATCAGAGCGCGGTTGATCTGGCCCTGCTTGTCAGTGTTGAAGGCATCGGTCACAAGGCCACGCAACTCGGCGCGCGCCTCTGCGGACCACTCGTTCAGACACTCGTCGAAGAGCTGCTTTGCCGTCTGCAATTCGGGGCCAAAATCAATCCGGTCGGACACGCGCACCTCGACCTTGTAGAGCTGGTCGATGCTCATCAGCGTCTTGTTGCCCTTCTTGCCGCCAATCCTTGCGTCGTATTCTTGAGCAAGGATCGCCTCGAAGGCGCTGATGTCGTCGAAAGTGTGTGCCTTAAAGCGCTTGACCTGTTCGGACAGCGGCAGGCCGTAGCTGACGATCTTGCGCACGGTTTCATCCTCGAGCAGATGCTGCGGCTTGACCGTTTCCAGAGGCTGCCAGCCGCCCCGGCCGTCGCCCATATAGATATTGCCGTCGATCTCGCGGCGTCCGTCCGGGATGTGATGAGGGGTGAATTCAGACATTTTACTCTCCTGTTGAAGGGGGTGTTGAAAGCAGGCGCGGACCCACGCCATGCAGTGCGCAGACGGCGGCCATGGCGGCGATCTCGTCCATCGAGCAGAGTGTGCTGCCGCGCGGACCAAGGAGGTCCACCTTGGCCACGCCCGAGGCCGCGAGGCGCAGCATCTCATCGGGGCTCCAGCGGTTGAGTTCGGGGGCGTTCATGCGTCGGTCTCCTTGTCGTCAAGAATGGCGTCGATCAGATTGTCGCGGATCACGACCTCGAGAATGCGGACGGCGAGCGCCTTGGTCTGCACGCCCCGCGCGAGGGCATGCGGCTCGAGCGCGCCACGGACTTCGGCGTTGAGCCGGGTCAGCTGCGCGCCTTGACGCCCGCAGGGTTTGCCCAGCCGGACCGGCGGGAACGGGGCCCCGTGGCGGCGCAGGTAATGCAGCACGCTGTGGACGCGGGACGTCGTGACACTGAGGCGGCGCGCGATCTCGCGGGCGGGCACCGCCTCTGCGGCGAGCGCCGACACGGGCGTATCGAGGCTGTCATCACGCCGCGTCATCGTCGGCCCCCTTATGGACCGGGCAACGGTTGCAGGCGCGGTACATCGTGACGGTAAGCGAATTCACATTCTCGAACTGCGCCGCCTTGGATCGCCACTTGCGACAGACCTGTTTGCCGATCTCGCCCAAGGCGGGGCAGTCGACCACCGCGCGCATGAAATGGCCGCGCACGACGTCCTCGACGATGCTGGTGTCAGCCGGATAGCGGTTGCGCAGGATGTTCGACACAAGGGTCGCGCTGCGCTCCATCTTGACCGCGACCTTGTTCTGGCTGGTCTCGTCGCAGGCGCGCGCCAAGGCGGCCACCCAATCGGGCAAATCCTCGCCCCAGAATTCCCGGGCCGTGTCGAGCGCGCTCATGCTGCACCACCTTTCGCGGGGGCAAATTCGCCGGTGTTGGGATCGAGAATGCCAGCCAGACGCACGGGTTTGGGCGCGCGCGGGCCGGTATCCTCGACCAAGCGATAGAGCGCTTCGCGGCGACCGGGAATGGCCATTTCGACCACGCGCAGATGTTCGGAGGCGAGAAGCTGGCGGCAATAGGCGCGCGCCTTCTCGACGGTGACGGCGACGCCGCCCGCGTTGGCATGGGCTGCGATATCGACGGGGCTGAAACTATGCCGCAGCGTGCGCATGGCGCGCCACATATTGCCCTCGGGTGTTGCCTCGCCAGAGACCGGCTGCGGGCCGGGCAGGGGGCGGTCTGTGGGGGCATACCAGCGTTTGCCATTGCGGGTGACGCGGCTCACGCGGATCTTGCCCGCGTCCCGCCAGTGGCGCAGGTAGCGCACGGCAGTCTCGCGGCTGCAGCCGAGCCGGGACACGGCCTGCCAGTCAAACTCCTCAAGCTCGCGGACCTGCGTCCAAAGGCGATCAAAGAGGTCACTCATGCCCGGCCCGCCTTCTTCTCAGCCGCGAGCGGCACGATCTTTTCGGGGGCGAGTGGGGCGGCGAGGCGGAAATCATCGACACGGCGCACCGCAGGAGGTTGCCCGGTCTCGAAGGCCCGGTTGCCCCAAAGCTCGAGGTCGGCCAGACGCCGCCCCCGGCCCATGGCCAGTTCCTTGGCACGTGCCAGATTGATCGCCACCCGGCGGATCGAGCCGCCCGAGGCGTCGACGATGGCTCCGAGCAGGTCAGCGCCGACGTCGATACCAGCCGCGTAGATTGGCGCGAGCTTTTCTGCGTCCGGCAGGTTGCAGGCGAGGGCGGGTTCCCATGCGAGTTGGCGGTTGTGGATGTTCTCCCAGCGGGTCAGATCCTGCGGCAGCTTTTCTTCGCCGACCAGAATGACCGGGGCCTGACAGCTCTCGTAAATGTCGCGGGCCAGCTCGATCATCCGCTTGCGCAGGAGATATTGCGCGTCGTCGATGATGAGCGGGCGGTCATTGCGTGCAAGCTGTGCGCCGATTGCATCGACCATGGCGGCCACGCCGCGTTGCGATGGCAGGCCGATCTCGCGCAGGATCGCTTGCGCCAGATAGGTTGGTGTCCAGCAGTCTTTGACCTGGACAACATGGGCCTGATATTCATTGGCCGCGACTGTCACGGCGGTCGTCTTGCCCCAGCCGGATGGGCCATAGAACGTGGCCATGCCGGGCAGGCCAAAGGCGCGGGACTGGACGCGCTCAACGAGGCCGATCAGCGCTGCGACGTTTCGCAGGGGCGCAATGGAAGGGGTCATGCTGCTCTCCTTTTCTTGTTACTCTTGGGCACCGAAGCGGCGCTCCATGCGCAGCTGGGCGCGGTAGTCGGAACTCTGTTGGTAGTCGGCCAGCCAATCGGCCTGTGCCTGCGTGAGTGTCTCGCCTTCCGCCTGCGCGCTCTCAAGAGCGCGGGCACGCAGAAACAGGGCCTTGGGATCGTCTTCATCGACCTCAACGGGGCGTGCGCGATGCTCAGCTAGGCGCGTCACGCGGGCCTCAAGCGCTGCTTCGCGCTCTATCTCCTCGACGCTCTGCGCGCGCCGCCGTTTTGGGGCGGCCTTATGCGGTGTCACCAGCTGATGCACCTGCGCCTCGGGCAGGGGTTCGTCTGCCGCCAGCCCCGAGGCTGCGCGCACACGTGCGGCCACCTCTGCCGCCGTCAACTCGCGCGCGGCCTTGGCCTCGTCGCGCTGCGCACGCATCCACGTCTTGCGCTTTCGGTTGTGATCGCGTGCGGCCCCAACGTCGCGGAACTTGGCGTCCTTGAGACACTTGGCATGGCCGAGGTACCGGCCCGCCAGATCATAAACCTCGAGCCCGGCTGTCAAATCATCCGCGTCGAACCGCGCTACCACCTTTTCCCCTGCGATCCGGTACATCCACTCGGACCAGTATTCCGTGTCGTAGAGTTTCAGCGCGCCGTTGCTGGTCTTGGCCCGCACTCCCTCGGCCCGCAGGAGCCAGAGGCGCAGCTGCTCGTCGGTCGCGCGCTTGATCGTGGCGCGCGCATAGCCCTCGTTGAAGACCTCATTGAACGACCGTCCCATGGCAACTTCACTGCGCCGCCCGGGGCGGGCGTTGTGATGCGCAAGCTCTTCCTCCAACACGAGGCGGAACTCGTCGAGCGGGATGGCGCGGGAGCCGTAATCTTCAGGCTTTGCCGTTGGCTTGTTGCCCGTATAGGCCCCGTCAAAGGCGGGGTGTTTGGCCACCCGGTCGCAGAGGTCGCGAAAGGCGCGCTCGATAGGTTTGGATTGCCCGGAATAGGGCGTGGCCCAGTGGACATGCACGCCCAAGAGCGGGAGCAGCCCGGGAATATCCTCGTCCGTGACCTTGAACCGAAACCGGGTTGGCGTGCCGCCCGTCATCGCCTTGGCGGCAAATTCCCGGCCATTGTCGATCAGAACTGATTGCGGGATGCCATAGGTCCGGATCAGGTCACCGGTCACAAGCTGCACGGTGTGGCTGTTGGCCGTGTCCGACAGACGCCATGCCAAGAGCTTGCCGGAATAGACGTCCGACCAGACCATCATCTGCGGCCGCACAGGCGTGTCGATGCCGGGCCAGCGCACGAACACGTCGAACTTGTGGTAATCGCCCTGCACGCATTCGAGCGGGACCATGAAGGCCTTGCTGCGCACCTGCGCGGGATAGAGGCGGCGGAGTGCCTCCTCGCCCTTGCGCAGGTAGGTTTCTGTCGGTGCCGAGACGTTGGCCTTGATCCAGCGCCGCACCTGGTGAAGGGGAGGCACGGTGCTGTTGCGCCGCTCGGAGGTCCAGACGCGCACGGCGCGGTCATAGCAACTGGTGAGCGAGGGTTGCGACAGGCGCAGCCAATCGCTGCGCACCAGCGCCAGAAAGGCCGGGTCGATATCGCCCCGTTGGGCGGGAGCACGCCGCACTGCGCGCCCGTCGATCAGGTAAGCCAGCCGGTCGGCGGGGGCCGCTCCCTCGACCTGCCCGAGGTAATTCCAGAGAGATTTCTCGGACCGTCCCAGCTTGTGCGCGACCTCGCGCACGGCCGCGGAGCGGGTCAACCCGGCCCCTTCCAACAATTCGACCTCGGCAACGGCCTCTAGCCGCGCCTCGGCCTCAGTGCGGGCCTTGTCGCCCGCCGCTGCATAGCGTTCCCACGCCTCGTCTTTGCCGGATTTCTCCTCCGGGGCTTTGACCAGATCGGCGCTAAGTCGCATGCGGGCGCGCAACGGCAGCACGCTCCAGTGATATTCAACGCCGCCACCGGCCCCCTTGCGCCGCCGGACCTTACCCGCGTGCCGCGCCCAGCCCTCGCGTTGCGCCAACAGATTGACCTTGCGCTTGGTGCCGGGCAGGTCGGGCAACCCAGCCTCGGCCAGCTCAGCCGCACTCCACCACTCCTGCGCAGGGGCCGGGCCAGTCATGCCGCATCCCCTTGGTCAAGCTCGCCGAACAACGCCGCAACCTCTGCGCCGCGTTCCTCGAGGAATGCCCGGCGCTCGCGCTTGCCCGCGCGGTCCCAAGCGTCGAGTAGGCGCGACAGCTTCTGGTCTTTATCGCTCGCCGGGGCTGGAGCCTCGCCGCGTGCTGCAAGGTAAGCCTTTCGTGCTGCCCCCGCATTCTTGACCAGCCCCTCAGAGAGCGCTTCCACAACATAGTTGCGCTCCTCTGTGCCGACGATCTTTCTGAGCGCCAGCAAGTCATTCAGACGGAGGGCCGGCGAGTGTTTAAGGGCTTCGTATTCTTCGCGTGAAAGAGACGCTCCGGCTGCCATTATATTATAGACTTGGCGGGTTTTGATGCCCCGAGCTGTGGCGATGGTTTGTGCAAGTGCACTGAAATGCAGTTGCATCCAACGTCCTGCAGCCCCAGCTGATCCTTGCCGCATTTCGGGATGGATTTTCTGGATCATCTCCCGGCGCGTGGCCAAAAAGTAGGCGTCATCAAGGACGGTCATGGGTTGACCCATGAGGTTGCCGTCGATCTCCATAAGTCGCGCTTCTGCGTCGTTACAGCGAACCAAATCGACAGGAATTGAAGTCTTGCCCAGCTCCCTCATCGCGGCAAGCCTGTGGGCGCCGTCTATGAGATAATCTCCATCTTTCTTGCGGCGAACCCGGATGCTGCCGCTGAACCCGGTTTCCCTTATAGCTTCAACGAGATTGGCAATGCCGTCTGGAGATGTGTCACGTAACCGATCCTCGACCTTGATCGCGTCTATCGGCAATTCGGTGATTGTGGACAGGTGTTCAATCATTAGCCCACCATCTGGGCGTCGAGCCCGGCGCAATTGGTGCGGCAGTTGCCGCACATGCGGTGTCCCAATCCCGTTGACCAGAACTCGGTGCCGCAAGTCAGGCAGGGGCGGTTACGGGCGTGCTTGGATTTGGCTGTCTCGTTCTCCATCCGGTCTTGGGCGCGCAGGGCGATATCGCGGTTGCTGAACGCGCCAGATAAGCGCTCCTTACCGTCGAAAACGGCGTATCCATGGCCCCATCTTTGCACATGCAGGCTCATCCCGCTCACCCTCCGAAACTCGCGACGGCAAAGAGCAGGACGAACAGCGCCATAACCCCCACTACATCGCCAATGACAGAAAAAACGCCCCGGCCGGAGCAAGCAGATTGGGCACAGCCGGGGCGCAGTGACCGCGCAGCGCACAGGCCAGCACGCGCGCGGAGACGAAATTTATGGGCAAGGCGGCGGATCATCGGGCACGCTCCAGAACGAACGCTTCCTTGCGGATCGACAACTCATGATCCTCGGCCAAGCGACTGAGGCGCATCAGCGGCAGCGCACAGCACGGCTCGTCGATGTCGCGCACCAACTGCAAAGCCAGCGCCACGCGCTGCGCCTGCGGGATGGCCGCGATCTCAGCCTGCAACTGCCCGGCATCGGGAATGAGATCGGATAACCGCATCACATTAAATCCTCTGTTGAAGGGGGTGTTTCAGGGGCGGCACCTTGGCGCAGAACCGCGACAGACAGGCCCGCAGCGACTACGGCCCAGAAGACGAGGGCGAGCAGCAGGGCTATCGCAAAGCCGCTTCCGGGGGGAAGGTTGCCTTCGGGGTCGGGGCGCGGGCTCATGCGGCATCCTCCTGTTTGGCGGATGGACGGGGGATGTCGCGGGGCCATTCGAGGTCCCGGTCCCAATTCTCGTCGAACCAAGCGAGCAAGCGCTCGGCTGTCGCAGTGCGGCAATCCCAGCCGCACTCGATCATTTTCTTGAAGAAATCGCCCTTACCCAAGGCGCGCATGGAGATCGCATAGTGCGTGACCCCGCGATGCGCGGCGAGCGTGGTGGCGAGTGTTATAAGGGCGTCTCTCTGTTTCATGAGGAGAGTATAGCCACTACTAGCCCGGCAATACAAGCCTGTAGTAGCTTTATGTTTACGAATTGGCCATTACTGGCTATCGTGACCAGATGGATGTGATTCTTAACCAGATCGATGAGGCCCTGAAAAAGAAGGGCTATTCAGACGCGAAAGCCTCGCGGCTCGCGGTCGGTCATCCGTCTTTGATTAAGAACTTTCGAATGAAGCGCGACGGCGACAAACGATACAATTGGGCTTCACTGGAGCGGCTAGCCGAAGTACTTGATCTAGAGCTATATTTTGGTCCGCCGCGCGAAGTGGGGGCTGTATACACTACCCAGATCGACCACGAAGATTTCGCCGCAATCCCGCGCGTTGACGCGCGGCTGGCGGCGGGGGCAGGGGCCTTGAACGGCGATGTCAGCCTGCAAGGCGCACTGGCCTTTCGCCAGAACTGGTTGCGCGAGCGGGGTATTTCACCTGCGCAGGCGTGTCTGCTCACCGTTGCGGGTGACAGCATGGCCCCGACCCTGAACGACGGCGACCTTGTCATGATCGACGAGCGCCGCACCACGATCCGCAACCGCCACGTCTACGCCTTCGTCGACACCGATGGCAGCGCCCGCGTCAAGCGCCTCGACCTGGTCGACAACGAGATGATGGTGCTGACCTCCGACAACCCGATCCACCCGACCGAAACCCGCCGTGGCCCCGACATGAACCGCATGCGCGTCCTGGGCGAGATCGTGTGGTCAGCGCATGCGTGGTGAGGGCTTCGTTAAGATGAATATTACCGATGCTTCGACAACAGGGGCGGGAAAGCCGACTTTCGCTGCGCCCGGGACCTCGACAGCACCCGGGGCGGAAACCGGACCTTGCCGATATTCCACCGACGGCTACAATGACCCAAAGTAAAGGGTTAAACATGGCCATTCCACTCACTCCTCCAAACAACAAACGCAATTACATAGACGCAGGGTTTCATGGTATCTTGGCGGTTCTGGAAGCACTAAGCCCCGCCGGTCCAAACATTCCGAATGTTCTCTCAAATCTGAAATCCGGGTTCAGCGCACTTTCGGGCACGGCACAGGACGAGCCGGGGCAACGGGCTTGGATCTGGGCTTTTAAGACGATCAGTTACGCGGTTAGTGATGTGCTAAAGGCTGAGCGCATCAAAGCTCCACTGTCAGGGAAGAAAGATGAAGCGGTCAGTGAATTTCTCGAGACTGCGGCGCAGTTCGATGGACAAGAGCTTGATGCCCTTACGCTGACAAACCCAGGTCTTTCGCCTCTGTTCAATAAAGCGCATCAAGCTCTCGGAGCCATGCTCCTGAAGGCGACAACCAGTATGGATCTCGAAATCGATACGCTTGAGGAACGTTTCAGACGTGCCTTGCGAACTGGTTCAAATCGAACACTCTGCGAGGATCCCAGCTATTTTCGGGTTCTCGAAGATGGGCTTACAGGACTTGGGGGCGAAAGTGCTCGACGCGACGGACATTGGGCACGCCATGCATATTGGGTTTCCCATCAATATACGGATGCACCGATATTCTCTCCAGATGAGGCCGAAGTCATTCCGCTTGAAGCTGTCTACCTGCCGCCTCGGTGCTTTTGGCACCAAATTGAAAAATTCCAAAAAGAGGATGGTTCTGAAACAGAGCGTAAGACCGCACATGTAGCTGAGCTACATAAGGCGACGCATACTTGGATGGCTGGAAATGCTCAACAAGATCCTGTCCGTGTAGTTACCGGGGGGCCGGGAAGTGGGAAGTCCTCTTTCGCGCGCGCCTTCGCACATGAGGTGATTGAACAGGGCGTTCATCGCGTACTATTCATACAGCTTCAGCACATGGTTCTGTCTGGCTCACTACATGATGATATAGCGCGCTATGTCGACCGCCGCGATACCTCGACAGGCAAACACGGCAGCCCGGGCTTGCCCGGAAGTCCCCTGGATTGGCGCAAAACAGATGAGTTACCTATTCTAATCATCTTCGATGGACTGGACGAGCTATCAACTAAAGAAGAAGACGGGGAGCGCTACGCCAGAGAACTTCTGCTTGCCCTTAAACTAATGCTTTCACCTCTAAACACAGATGGCACCCCTATTCGGGCACTTGTGCTGGGTCGTAATCTGGCTTGTGAAGGCGCAATGAAGGCTTCCAATATTCCGGTGCAGCACATGCTCAACGTTGCGCCGATCGCAAAGATGACTAACGAAACATGTATGATGCCCTCACAGGCTGATGATGAAATCGAAGACCCTGATGGCCTGATGAGTAATGATCAGCGGGCAACCTATTGGCGGAAATGGGCGACTCTCAAGGATCTTGATCCAGAGAAAATACCAGCTGCAGTTACCGCTGACAGCATGAGAGAGCTTAATGTTGAGCCCCTTCTATTGCACCTTTTGGTGATCTCAAAATACAGTAGTGACGATTGGGAAATAGCGGCTGATAATAAGAACGTTGTTTATGAGGATATCCTCCAG